>JBLMYN010000024.1:0-3376 GCA_050258305.1 Actinomycetota bacterium | reverse complement strand
GAGAGGGCAAAGGCAGTTTCATACGGCCAGTCGTATTCGAGAATTGTAAGCCGAAAAGAGTCTCACTCGCCCAAAAACTTCTCAGGCGAAAGCATTACGGAAGTGTACCCGTTTTCCCGCCGCGTCGCCCCAGCAACGCCTCTGGGGATCGGAGTCGGGGAACGGGCCTGAAACTCACTATGGCGGCATGCTCCGTGGACTTGCCCGCCTTTCCGGAGAAAAAGAATTCTGTCCAATTGCGGGAGTCGCATCTAAAATGATCAGCCGTTCAGCTCACTTGGAGGCAACTGGCGGAAATGATCAGGATTATCACGATCGAGAGGGAATTTGGATCGGGGGCGGCGGAGATCGCCCGGCTTCTGGCTGACCGGCTGCATTGGAAGCTGTGGGACCAGGAGTTGACCAGCGAAATCGCCCGCCTGGCGAATTGCAAGGCTTCTGCCATCCAGGAACGCGAGGAGCGACGCGATCCGCTGTACTATCGGCTGCTGAAATCCTTCACTCGCGGTTCTTTCGAAGGCAGCGCCAATATCGACCCGGTGATGCTGGATCCGCTGCAATCGCTTGACGCCGACAGCATCGTACGGATCTCCCGGCGCGTGGTGGAAACGGCTGCAGCGCAGGGCAACTGCGTGCTCGTCGGCCGCGGGTCGCAGCACTTTCTCCAGGATCGCGCAGACACACTGAGGTTTTTTCTCTACGCTCCCCGCGAGGACAAGGTGCGCCGCCTGGTAGCAGAGGGTACCCGCCAGCCGGATGCGGAACACCAGGTTGAAATTGTGGACCGCGAGCGGGCAGCGTTCATCAAGACCTACTTCGGTGTCGAATGGCCCAACCGTCCCGTGTACCACGCCATGCTGAATACTGCCATTGGAGAAGAAGCAGTGGTGCGCACGATCCTGAGCTTCATGAATGCTGAACCGGAACAGAAAGCGGCGTAAAAGTTCTGGATGGAGAGCGATTTAGCCTCTGCCGTCGTTTTCAGGCATGGCGAGAGCTGAGATGCCAGTCGCGCATCAGTTGCTGAGCAGTTCGGTTAAAACCTGTCTTCCGCCTTGCCCGGCCTCATCATCAATTCCCGGATCGCATCGTGCGGCGACTTGCCCTGGTTGAGGATGGCATACATCTGCTCGGTAATGGGCATCTCCACACCGTATTTCGCTCCCAGCCCGATCGCAGCCTTGGTGGTGAGCACGCCTTCCGCAACCATTCCATGCATTCCGGTGATGATGTCATTCAGTTTCTGTCCCTGCCCGAGAGCAACCCCTACACTGCGGTTGCGTGACAAGCCGCCAGTGCAAGTGAGCACCAGGTCTCCCATGCCGGAGAGACCTGCCATGGTTTGCGGCCTGGCGCCGCAGGCCACCGCCAGCCTGGTAATCTCAACGAGTCCCCGCGTAATCAGCGCCGCCACAGCATTGTGTCCAATGTCCAATCCTTCGCAGATACCGGCGGCGATTGCAATCACGTTCTTGAGCGCGCCTCCCAGTTCCACTCCAGTCAGGTCGTCGTTCACGTAAATGCGCAACCCGGGATCGCTGAATGCCTTCTGAACCCGGGCGGCGAGATCCAGATCTGTGGACGCCGCGGTGACCGCGGTCGGCTTGCACTCGGCTACCTCGCGCGCGAATGAAGGTCCGCTCAGGGCCACGATCTTCGGGCTGAACCCGCAGTAGCGGCCCACTACTTCATCGATAACCTGGCTCATCCTGAGCAGGGTGTCATTTTCCACACCCTTGGTGGCGCTGATGAACACCATCTCCGGACGCAGCCACTGCGCCATATGTTCGAAGCTGCGCCGGCAGTGGTGCGAAGGCATCACACTGAGAACGATCTCCGTGCGATCCAAAGCCTCTTTGAAATCATTGAACGCAACTATGTTCCCGGGAAGCTTGATGCCGGGCAGAAACAGACTATTCACATGGCAGGCGTTGACCGATTCGCAGACCTCTCTCTCCAGCGCCCAGAGACGAACCTCGTGATCTCCGCGGCGGGCCGCCACCATGGCCAGCGCCGTGCCCCACGCGCCGCCGCCAATCACTGCAACCCGGCTCATGCCTGCTTCTCCGCGGTTTTCGCGCTGCCGAAGCGGTGCTCTGTGCCGGACAGCAGACGGGCGATATTGGCATGATGCTTCAGCACGATCAGCAGAGCAATGGCGCATGCCGGCAGAAGTGTTTGCCAGTCTGGACTGCCGAGAAAATAGGCCGCAACCGGAAAAGCAATGGCGGCGAGGATTGAGCCCAATGACACGTAACGCGTCACCAGAACAGTAATGATGAAGATGCCCAGCGAGACCAGTACTGCCTGGGGAAACAACACCAGAAATACGCCCAGCGCCGTGGCTACACCCTTGCCGCCTTTAAATTTCAGCCATACAGGAAAGAGGTGCCCGAGAACAGCCGCCAAAGCCGCAATGGACATAAACGGCAAGGGCGAAGTTCCGGCCGGTGTCAGGGCCCGCGCGGCCAGGACCGCGACAGCGCCCTTCAGCGCATCAAGCGCGAGAGTCGCCATGGCGAGTCTTTTCGAGCCGGTGCGCGCCACGTTTGTGGCGCCGATGTTCCCGCTGCCGGTGCTGCGCACGTCTTCGCCTCGAAAGAGCTTCACCAGCAGGTACCCAAACGGGATGGAGCCCAGCAGATAGCCGATGGCGATGACGATTAAGTAGACGTTGAGCATGTGCTTGGTGTCGATCTGTTATCAATTCTGGCACGACGACTTCAAATGATTACAGGACGCAGGACTTAAGGAACTCCGTTATCCCAGCCCATATCTCTGCAACTTCGTGTACTTCGATCCTCCCGGTCCGAGCTGGCTGCGGTACAGCCAGAAATCATGAGCAGTCATTGTACCGAATTGAGGCGGCTCTTCAGCAGCGAGCAACGGAGCCAGAGCCTTCAAACTGTATGGATCGCGGGCGCCCGCGCGCGCCAGAGTGAGATGCGGACTGAAGGCTCTTTTCTCGCGTTCGATGCCGAGCTTTTCCATGGCTCCATCAATGCTGGACGCAAGCTGGGCCAGTTCATCGCCCGACTGTACTCCCGCCCAGAATACGCGAGGCGATTTTGGCGTGGGAAAGAAACCAATGCTCCCGAAGGTGACGTCAAACGCACCTGATTTCACCGCGGCCAAAGCGTTTTTGATCTCGTCCACGGTGGGATCTTTTACTTCGCCGATGAACTTGAGCGTCACGTGCAGGCCTTCCACATGGGCCCAGCGCGCATCCGGAGCGTACGAACGCACTCGCTCAATGTAGTCTGCGAGGCGTTTGCGAATTTCTCCGGGAATGTCGAGGGCAACGAAGAGCCGCATCACATTAACTTTCGGCGGACCATGTCCAGGGCCTGCTGCGTGGCCCAGTGCCGAATGCGGT
>JBLMYN010000023.1:0-5679 GCA_050258305.1 Actinomycetota bacterium | reverse complement strand
ATCCACCGGCGTGATCGCAGAGAATGGCGCAGCACAAGTGCAGCCTGGAATTCAGGAACAGATCCGCGTGCGGGCCTATGAGCTGTACCTGGAACGCGGCGGACAGGACGGATTTGACCGGCAGGATTGGTCTCGCGCTGAAGCGGAAATCCTCTCCAGGCATCAGAGAAAAAGGGAAAAGAGCGCCTAGCCCGAATGAAGCAAGTTCTTTTGCTTGACGACAATCCTGCACAACTGCTGGTGCGGGAATTGGTGTTGCGCAAAGGCGGGCTGGAGACCCATGTGGCCACCAACTCTCAATCCGCGCTGGCATTCCTGCGCAGCGGGCCAGGGCAGGAAATTGGCGTGGTGGTGACTGATCACTTTATGCCGGGAATGGATGGAGCTGAGTTCGTGCGCCAACTGCGCAGCTTTAACCCCGATCTTCCGGTGATCGTCATCAGCGGGCTGGCGGAAGCGGAACAGGAATACGCAGATTTGTCTGTGATATTTCGCACAAAGCCGTGCGACCCTGAGGATTTAATTGCCCTAGTAAGAACTACACTCTCAAAGAACCCCCGTAATCGGGCCTCCGCCTAATTGCATTGCGCAGCAGGTAAAAAGATACTAAGCTCATCTTTATGCCATTATTAGGGGACTTCTGCCTTCTTTTCGCTTTAGCGCTGGCGGCCTATTCGTTTGCAGCAGGGATCCTTGGCTTTATCCGTAAGGACGAGGTTGGATTCCGGGTGGCGGAGACAGCCCGCCGCGCAGGCATTGCCAGCTTCTTCGTAATAACCGGCGCTGCGCTGGTGCTGGTGTGGGCAGCGCTGAATAACGATTTCTCCATCGCCTACATTCTGCAGCACAGCAACCGCGCTCTTCCTGTGCCCTATAAGCTTGCGGCATTGTGGTCAGGCCAGGAAGGCTCATTATTATTCTGGGCATGGCTGCTGGCCGGGTACGGGTTCGTCCTGCGCGTCAGGCATAAAGTGGATAAGCGGCTGGTGGCCACCACCTCGATGGTGCTGGCGGGAATCCAGGTTTTCTTTTTGCTGCTGGTCAACTTTGAGGCCAATCCGTTTGGCATCATGAGCGTTGCGGCTCCCGATGGCAACGGTCTGAACCCGTTGCTGCAGTATCCGGAAATGGTCATTCACCCGCCGATGCTGTATCTCGGCTATGTGGGATTTTCAGTTCCGTTTGCCTTTGCGCTTGCAGCCCTGATGATGCGTTACCCGGGTGAGAAATGGATCCACATCACGCGGCGCTGGACCATGGTGACGTGGCTCTTCCTTACATGCGGCATCGCGCTGGGCGCGCACTGGGCGTATGCCGTGCTGGGCTGGGGCGGATACTGGGGCTGGGACCCGGTGGAAAACGCTTCCCTGCTGCCGTGGCTGAGCGGTACGGCATTTCTGCATTCAGTAATGATGCAGGAAAAGCGCGGCATGATGAAGGTGTGGAACGTCTGGCTGATTTTCATCACCTTCATGCTTTCGATTCTGGGAACGCTGCTGACGCGCAGCGGCGTTGTGCAATCGGTGCATGCCTTTGCGGAGTCGGCCATAGGTCCCTGGTTCTATGCATTCCTGATGATCATCATGCTGGTTTGCATCGTGGTGTTCGTCAAGAACCGGAAGCACCTGGAGTCAGAGAATAAGCTGGAGTCTCTGGTCTCGCGCGAGTCAAGCTTCCTGTTTAACAATCTGGTTTTACTGGCGGCGTGCTTCGCCGTGCTCTCCGGGACTCTGTTCCCCATCCTTTCCGAATGGGTGCGCGGCTACAAGATCACAGTGGGTGCTCCCTTCTTCAACAAGGTCATGCTGCCCATCGGCCTGTCTCTGATCTTCCTGACCGCCGTGGGGCCGCTGCTGGCGTGGCGAAACACTTCACTGGGGAGCCTTAAAAAGAATTTTGCCATCCCCGCGATTCTCTCTGTGCTGGTGGGAATCGGTCTGATTCCGCTGGGCGTCAAGCCGTGGCTGGATACTGCGCATCTCTATTCCTGGCTGACATTCGTGTTGAGCACGCTGGTCATCGGGACCATTGCCTCTGAGTTCATCCGCGGCGGACGCGTGCTGAAAGATAAACTGCAGACAAACATTTTTGGCGGCATGTACCACCTGACCCGCCGCAACATGCGCCGGTATGGCGGGTACATTGTTCACTTTGGCGTGATCCTGGCGTGCATCGGCATTGCCGGGCAGGCATTCAACCAGAGCAAAGAACAGGAAATGGCCCAGGGTGACAAATTGCAGATCGGGCCCTACACGCTGGTTGGGCAGGAATACACGGAAGACGATAACGCCAACTACGGATCCCGCGCGGCCTTGCTGGATGTTTACAAGGACGGGAAATACCTCACACGGCTGAATCCTGAGCATCGCGAATACAAGGCGAGCAACCAGGGCACGACCATTGTGGCGGATTACTCCACGTTGAAAGAAGATCTGTACGTGATTTATGAGGGCAACAACCCGGACACGGGCCACCCGATCATCAAGGCATTTATCAACCCGCTGGTGAACTGGTTATGGATCGGCGTGTTGACGGTTGTGCTGGGGACAGGGTTGGCGCTGGTTCCGAATGCCGCTCAACTCAAGTCGCCGGTGACGGCGACGGCGGCGGCAGCAACGCTTGAAGGCGCCGGAGGCGCCAGCATGCGGCCCGCGGGAGCGCGAAAATGAAGGCTGTAGCAAGGATCCTGATTCTGTTTTTCTTTACCGTTGGCTCGCTGATGGCTGCAGACAAAACCGGGCGGTTCGAGAGGCTGGGCGGCAAGATCATGTGCACGTGCTCGTGCGGGCAGATGCTGCTGCAGTGCAATCACGTGGGCTGCCCGAATTCGGCGAAAATGATCGCCCAGTTGCACCAGCAGGTGGACGCGACGGCGACGACCAACGACGACGAAGCAGTTCTGAACTTTTTCCGCAAGGAATGGGGCGTAACCACCGTGGTTGAACCCAACCGGCACGGGTTTGAGCTGATCGCCTGGATACTTCCCTTCGCCGGTCTTGGGCTGGGAATCTTCCTGGTAGTAGTGGTGGTATACAGATGGCATGGCAGTCCCGCAGCGGCGGCCGGCGCGGCCGAGATCAAACTTGATCCGCATCTTCAAGCGCTGCGCGACCGCGCTCGCAAGGAGACGGAGATATGAATCCGCAGACATTCCAGGTGATCGTTGTTATCTTTTTCAGCCTGGGCGCCGCTCTTACCCTGATCTACATTTTCAGCCCCAGCCGTGACCTGGACACGGGCGTGGACAAGACGCGCCTGGCCTACCTCTACGAGCGCAAAGATGTTGTGTATGAAAATTTGCGCGATCTCAACTTTGAATTCAAATCCGGCAAGTTCACCCAGGAAGACTACGATGCCATGCGCGGTTCGATTGAAGCCGAGGCCGCGCGCATCCTGGCTGAAATTGAAAAGCTGGAGTCCGTGAACGCCTGAAGGAGCCCACTCGATTGAAGCGCTTCGCTTTTGTCCTAATCGTTATATCTGTCTGCTCACTCGCCGCCTCGGCATCAACCATCCGTGGCGTGGTACGGAACGGCACCACGAATAAGCCGTCCGCGGGCGATGTAGTGATCCTGAAGAAAATCGCCGCCGGAATGGTGGAGGTTGCCAGGACTAAAACCAACGGAAAAGGCGCGTTTTCCTTCAACGTGCCGGCGGGCCAGCAGCAGCCCTATCTGCTCTGGGTGCAGCACCAGGAAGTTACCTACACGAAAGTGGCGATGCCGGACTCGCCTTCGCTCCAGGTACAGGTATTTGACGCTTCTGCCACGGTTAGCGATGTGAGCATGAGCGAGCACATGATGGTGCTGCAGACGAACGCGGGCGGTGATGCCCTCGACGTGGATACGCTTTTCACGCTGGTCAACCGCTCCTCGCCGCCGCGCACAAAAAATGGCCAGCACACATTCGAAATCTATCTTCCGGATAACGTGAAGGTTGAAGAAGCCACGGCCCAGACCCAGGGCAACATGGCCCTAAAGACTTCTGTGGTACCGACGGACGAAAAGAACAAGTATTTCTTTGGGTATCCGCTGCGTCCGGGAAAGACGCAGTTCCATCTCAAATACAGCGTTCCGTATTCCGGCAAGCTCAGCCTGGATCCCAGGGTGACGCTGCCTACAGGCAGCATGCTGGTGGTTACGCCCGCCTCGATCAACTTTTCACCGGTGGACGGGTCGGTTTACACGCCCAGAACAGACCCGCAGATTCCTAAAAACGTGTCACTGTATGTAGCCTCGGGCGTGACGCCACAATCCAAGCTCGCATTCCAGATTCAGGGCACAGGGCAACTGCCGCGCGAAGAAGCCGGCGCGGGCGGTGGCGGACAGACCACGCAGGCAGAAAATCGCCCAGGCGGCGGATTGGGCGTCCCCAACCAGCAACCCGACCCATTGCACAGCGGGCAGTGGCTCGTCCTGGGAGTGCTGGCGGTGTTTCTGACGGCAGGAGCCGTCTATGTCTACACAGCAAAGCCGCAGCAGGTGCCGGCAGTCGCGACTGCTCAAAAGGGCGGCAAGAAACAGTCCTCTTCACTGCTGCTGGATGCCATGAAAGAAGAGCTGTTCCAATTGGAATCAGACAGGCTCCAGGGCAAAATTACACCGGAGGAATATGAATCCTCTAAAGCGGCCCTGGATAAGACTCTGCAGCGTGCAGTGAAGCGCCAGACGGCGGCAAAGTAGTCTGTCTGACAGGGAGAATTTTCCGATATACTTCGTTCATATTCCCTGCCGTTTTCTCGCCGGCAAGGTTGCAATCCGCGAATCGAATGACCCTGATCGTTAAATCTTCATCTCTGCACGGAGCCGGCGTTTATACTACTGCGCCCATCCGCAAAGGAACCCGCGTGCTTGAGTACACCGGGCCCCGGCTGAAAAAAGACGAAACCGATGGCTTGTACGCGGACAGTGAAGTCACGTACCTGTTCACGATGGATGATTCCAGCGTGGTGATTGATGGATTTGGAATGGCCGCGTTTGTGAACCATTCCTGCGATCCGAATTGCGAAAGCGACCAGTTCGGCGACCAGATATGGATTGTCGCGCTGCGGGACATCCAGGCAGACGAAGAGCTCACATACGATTACTGTTTGTGGGACGGTGAACCTGGCGACGAAGCCCCCTGCTACTGCGGAGCAAACAACTGTCGCGGCACCATGTATTCGGAAGAAGAGGTCAAAAGGCAGAAGAGATTACTCCGCCGGAAAGCCGCGCAGCGGAAGCCGGACAAGAAGAAAAACAAGGGGCGGAAAAAGAGAGCAGCCTGAGGTTTCAAAGCAGGTGCGGTCCGGGTGTGTTGCTTCCGCGTTGGTCACTGCATCGGCGTGGATGTGCCATGGACGCTCAGCGGCTGATCGAGTCGGATAACCAGTCCGGTTTGTGCAGGAAGGTTGACCTGCTTCGCCCTGGTTGCCAGTACGTAACCGCCGCCCGCCAAAGCGCCAACCGCCAGCCCCTTCAGCGGGCTTCCGAACACAAGACTTTGGCCCTCGCCGCCATTTGCAGTTGTTCCAGCGCTTATAGCCACATCTCGTCCTTCCCTTCCGGCTTGAACCTGACTTGCTTCCGCGGACTGCTTGGCGGTATTTCCATTCGTCCTGTTTACCGAAATCAAAGTCGCAAAGACAGGCAGTGTCTGGCCTGTGGGCAGTACGACATCACGGAATCGAAGGCTGAGCTG
>JBLMYN010000022.1:0-5989 GCA_050258305.1 Actinomycetota bacterium | reverse complement strand
CACACGCGGAATTCACATCGGTTCTGGTCCGGCAACGCGCCCAGTCTCTGTCCGGCTTTGCTAATCACCGTAGATTTCACGTATGTTGAGAAGGAGTTTTTTAACTTCAGGGATGCTTAATGCATCAGCAGCAAAACTACCACGGAGTCACGGAGATTAACAGGAAACGTTAGCTCAAAAAGCCGAAGGGCCGGGGCCGCTGCAACATTGGCGGACATCGCGCATCTCTGAAATCACCAATGGCAGAAACTCTCATCCTTGCTTCAGCTTCTCCGCGGCGGCAGCAGTTGCTGTCCGAAGCTGGAATTGCTTTTCAAGTGCATCCCGCGCACATCCCGGAGCAGCGTGATGCGGGCGAAGCGCCGCTCGCTTACGCGCTGCGGCTGGCGGAACAAAAAGCTCGCGCGGTGGCGCAGCGTTTTCCCTCGCGCTACGTGCTCGGCGCGGACACAATCGTTGTCGCCGATGAGCACGTGCTGGAAAAGCCTCTTGATCACGACGACGCGGCGCGTATGCTGCGCCTGCTCTCCGGCCGCGAGCACCAGGTCACAACCGCTGTGAGCCTGGTAAAACCCGGCGGGCAAAGCGATACACGCGCCTGTACCACGCACGTTTTTTTTCGCGTCCTCAGTGAAGAAGAAATCCAGCGCTATGTGGCCAGCAATGAACCCATGGACAAAGCCGGGGCATACGCCATCCAGGGAGGCGCTGCGGGCTTCGCCGACCGCATGGAGGGGGAATATTCCAATGTGGTTGGATTGCCTCTGCTTTTAGTGACAGAGCTTTTACGGATAAATGGCTTTTGCTGATTTCGCGCGGATTACTTCTTTTCCGCGGGCTGGGCAGGCGGAGCAGCGGCTTCGTGTTCACCGTCCTTCATGGCGCCCTTAAAATTCTTGATTGCGTCGCCAAGGCCCTTGCCCAGATCGCCGAGCTTGCTCGGTCCAAAGAAGATGAGAGCGATCACCAGGATAATGATCAGTTCCGGAACGCCAAGTTTTCCACCAAACATTTTTAGACTCCATGATTTCGGAACCGCCACGCTAAAGATAGCGTTCCGCAAAACTGTTGAAGGGTTGACTTCGAGCTCGATTGTAGGCCAATTCGCCGCGGCGAGTCAAAGAAACACTGAAAAATAAAGCACTTACCGGAGTAATTCCTTAATGTTCTTAATAAAGCCTTATCTTTCAAAGACTTTGCACAAGCGCCGCGAGCAACGCCGTGCGCCACGGCAGCTCTTCCAGCACAATCGATTCGTGGCTGGCATGGGCTCCCTCGCCTACTGCTCCCAGCCCGTCGAGCGTGGGCACCCCCAGCGCGGAGGTAAAGTTCCCATCCGACCCGCCTCCGGTTGACGCCTCTTCCAACTGCATGCCCAGCGGCGCTGCCTGTTGTTTCGCGATTTCAAACAGTCTCACCGTGCCCTGCGTTCTCTCCATCGGCGGACGGTTGATCCCGCCCGTCACTTCCAGCGTGCAGCCCGCATCGAAAGCTTTCAGCGCGGAGAATTTTTTCTCCAGCTCCGGGCCGTCCGCCATGCGCGCGATGCGAACGTCAATCTCCGCCGCCGCCTCCGCCGCCACCACGTTGGTGCGCGTTCCGCCGCAGATGACGCCCGGGTTTACCGTGATGCCGCGCTCCAGATCGGTAAACTTCGTCACCTCCAGCAGTTGCCGCGAAAGCTCCACAATGGCGCTGTGGCCTTTCTCAAAATCCACTCCGGCGTGTGATGCCTTCCCGCGTACGCGCAGGCGAAAGTCGCCCACGCCTTTGCGCGCCGTCTTCAAATGCCCGCGGATGCCCTGCGCAGGCTCCAGCACCAGCACGGCCTCGCAATTCCTGGCCGTGGCTTCCACCAGCGGCCTGCCCGTGCGGCTGCCCACTTCTTCGTCCGTATCCAGCAGCACGGTCACCGGACGGCGCTGTGCGCCCATCTCCCGCAGCGCGCGCAGGGCAAACAGCATCATCACAATGCCCGCCTTCATGTCATAAATCCCCGGACCGAACCCCCGCCCGCCTTCCACCCTGAAAGGCATCTTCTTGAGAGTATCCAGCGGCCAGACAGTATCAAAGTGCCCCAGCAGCAGCACCGGTTTGGCGACGTTGCCGCTGAACTCCGCCTTCAGGTGGTCGCCGGCCTCGCTCTGCGCAGAGAACGTGACTTGCGCTCCCAGCCGCGAGAATTCGGCGCCCAGGAACTGTCCCAGCTTGTCCAGCGCCTCCTTGTTGTCGCTGGGTGACTCCATTTCCACGATGCGCCGGATCAACTCCATCATCTCCGGCTGGCGTTGCAGGCACCAGTCAAGCAGCGCGCGATGTTTGTCCGCGTCAGGCATAAGCAGCGATCATAAATCATGGCCTACCCGCAGTCTGGCTTTCCTGAGTGAGAGCGCAGCGCCGACAGGCGCGGAAGATAGTAGCCCGGCACGGCCCCGAGGCGAGCTTCATTGAGCAGAAGGGCAAGTGCCGGGGAGCTGAACGCACAAACGAATCCATGCTGCTGCGAGCCGGAGCGGAACCGAAAGGCGGAGGCACGAAACATTTTCATGTCCGTTTGGGACCGCTATCGGTCGGTTTCAGCTAAGTGCTAATGGCTAAACGCTACAGCTAGAGGCCAAAGGCTGCCTTCGCCAAAATCTACTTACATTACCATATGTTCGCCCTGCGAAGCAATGACAAAACATGTCAATCTTGTAGCTGCCGCTGCCTGGTAGTTTGGCAGTCAAGTTCGATCGCCCTGTTTCTTAGAAAAAATTTATTTTCCAATTCTCTTGACAGCACTTTCGCCAAACGTTTACCCTGAGCAGCAACTTACGTTTTCGTAGCCGTTCATAATCTCACCCCCTTGTTAGCCGCCCGGCTTTCCGGCTTTGGGCGCTGCTGTCCAGGTTTTCACAATTGTTAGCAGTCTATTGCTCAACAGCACGTTGTTTGGAGGCGTTTGTGAAAAGCAGGTTCTTGGTTGCAGTGACCCTCTCGTTTGTGGCATTCATTCCAGTGCTGGCGCAAACGCCGATTGATCTCGGCAATGGTTTCAAGCCGTGGGGATCTTACGATGGCGGGAAACTCGACAGCATTGATCTGCAGGAAGGCACCCTAATTCTGCACGCGCCCATTCTTCCCGTATTTCCCCAGCGGGGCGGCAAGTTAGACCGGCAATTCTTGCTTTACGTGAGCTCGCACAATTGGCAAAGGGGCTGCGCAACTTCCAACACCGGAAGTCCCATCTCCTGCGTGTGGAAGTACGGTGGCACTGGGGTCGGGATCATTCCGGATGACGGCGTGTCCGTGCAAAGAGTCGTCCTTATAGAGGGCGACCCCATTACGCCGGTCAGCTTTTCGGATGGCGGCAACTACAGTCTGAGCACCTGGGATGGAGCAAAGCATACTTTGACTGATGTTTCCGGCGGCACGCTTCAGCAGTTCGTCACCATGGACGGCACAGGTTGGCGCGTGATCATGAGTAACCCCGATCAATATGGCATAAACCAGACTGCCACGATCATTGACCGCCAGGGCATCGAGCGCGTTGCGGGATTTGGCCTGCACTGCAGCAAACCCGACGTTCCTCCACCCCCGGCAGGGATGACCGAAGCAAACGCTCAAAACACCGCAATGTATTACGACAGCTATCAGCTGAGCCCCACCACTTGTAACGAACACTCGATTGTTCAATACACGATTGACCCGAACGGAAATCAGATGAATATGCGGGCTCCGCTCGTGAGTACGACTCCTCCGCTGGACACAATGGGTCGGCCCACCTGGCCGTTACAAAATGGAACACTCACCAGCGATCCGACCGGCTGCGTAAATACATGGCCTTTTTATCAGGCAGTAGTAATGACATTCCAGGGAGCCAATGGGGCCAGCAATCAGGTTAAGGTCTGTTACGGGACTTTCACGCCGCAGACCGCGTTCAATGTCCCTGATGTGACCGAATATCAGAACGCAGGCACACCGGTTCCCACGGTCCAGCCGACAACGATCATTCTCCCCAATTCCAGCAAGTGGGTGTTTAGTTACGATGTGTATGGCGACCTGATCGACGTCCAATTGCCTACCGGCGGCTCAATCTCCTACACCTGGAGAATTCTTTATCCCGGCATCGAATCTCTTTGTACCCTCGATAACGTCTGGAACCCCCTTCCCGCAGCGCGCGCTGTTGCCACGCGCACAGTCGTCGACAACAATGGCCACTCTTTCACCTGGACATACCATTGGGGCGCGGTTCAGCCAGATAACAGCGTCACCAACTGGGTCACAGATCCTGCGGGCAATGATACCGTTCATACTTTCAAGGCGGTCGCGTCAACGCAATGCTTCGGAACCGGGTCGCTGGAGACCGGGCCGGCTCTGCATGAGGTAACCGCTCAATACTGGCAAGGGCCCAAAGATACGGGCACGCTGCTAAAGCAGGTGGATACCACTTATGCCAGGGCAACCATGATGACCGACAATACCGGCTTTTATCATGAAGCCAATGTTGTCCCCACTGACATTCAGACCACGCTTCACCCGAGCGGCAAGGTTAGTCTGGTGCATAAGGATTATGACTCCGCTTTTGGTACAGGCCCGACGCTCGGCAGCGTCATTTCGGAAAAGGTCTATGACTGGGGAACAAACGGGCATGGTCCATTGCTCCGGGAAACCGATACCGTATATCAATGGGAGAAAGACAGCGCATATCTCGCCGCCAATCTACTCGATCTGCCAGCTTCCACCGTCATTGTCAGCGGGTCGGCGGCGGATAATACGAAGAAGTTGGCATGCCCGGTAACTCCTTCCAACAGCGCAGCCTGCGCCGCGGAAACGGATTTTGCTTACGATGAAGTTCTGCCTCTTCCTCATCTCGGAACTCCCCCATCGGGGAGCCTCGTTAGTCCCCCCAATGCGGTTCGGGGCAATCTCACCACAGTCAGCAAATGGCTCGACACCACGAACAGCTTTGTTTCCAGCCAGAACACGTGGTTTGACACAGGCATGCTGGCGACCACGACGGATCCGATGGGGCACACCACAACCTACAGCTACGATCCGACGGACACATACGTTACCCGGACCTGCAACGCCAAGAGCCAGTGTGTGTATGGCGGCTACGATTTCAATACGGGACTGCTGACCAGTTTCACCGACGCCAACGGCAGCGCACCAGGAGATCCTGCGCATACCACGAATTACGTCTATGACAGCGCCACGGCGCGTCTCTCGACTGCAACCCTGCCACCGGACCCGAGCGGCGGGCAGGCCCAGACAACATTCAGCTACTCCGATCTCACCACCCCGAATGTTTTTCCCATCACGGCCACGCGCACCCGGCCCGTGACCGGTGCGCTGACGGATTCGGTTACAACGACTTTTGACGGACTTGGGCGGCCCTACAAGGCCGACCACGCCATGCCCAGCGGTCCGCCGGTCACAGCTGACACTGTGTATGACGGTCTGGGCCGGGTCGCCAGTGTGAGCAATCCCTACTTCAGTGTCAGTGACCCGACCTACGGGATCACGTCGACAACTTACGATGCTTTGGACCGTGCCACCGCTATAACCAAGCCTGACGGCAGCGTGTCCAGCGTCGACTACAGCGCCGGTAGTTGCGTCACCAGCACTGATGAATCGGGCAATCCGCGGCGTTCATGCTCAGACGCACTCGGCAGACTGGCGGAAGTTGACGAGCCCGCCGGAGGAACGCCGGCCACCTCCTCCACCGGTTCGCTGAGCATCACGGGAAGCGAGCTGTCCACCCAGGTGCTGACCTCGCCCGCGGTTGCGGGAACAGGTAGTGTTCAGATCGCCGGCACGCCACAGTGGAAGACGGTTTCCAATTCCTCCACCGGCGGGACCACCAAGATCAGCGTCAGTGGAGGCGAGCAGCAGTATCCGGCCGGGGTCATCGCAGGCAGCGGCACCATTACTTTCAGCGGGGCCGAACAAGCGATTCCGGCAACTGCGGGCGTGGGCAGCGCAAGCATCAGCGGGACCCTGCAGT
>JBLMYN010000021.1:0-5230 GCA_050258305.1 Actinomycetota bacterium | reverse complement strand
TGTTATCACGGGCACGCCGACTCCCTTCTGGTCAAAGCCGGATCTGGCGTGGCCACGCTGGGCATTCCCGGCTCGGCGGGAGTTCTGCCGGAGCAGGCACAATACACCCTGGCTCTGCCTTTCAACAATCAGAGGGCGGTGGAGGAGGCATTTGACAAGTTCAAAGACCGGATTGCCTGCGTCATCGTTGAGCCGGTGGTGGGCAACATGGGCTGCGTGCCGCCGCGCGAAGGCTACCTCAAATTCCTGCGCAAGATTACGGAGCAGAACGGCGCGTTGCTGATCTTTGACGAAGTCATGACCGGTTTCCGCGTGGCCTACGGCGGAGCCCAGGAACTCTATGACATCAAACCCGATCTGACCACACTGGGCAAGATCATCGGCGGAGGCCTGCCCGTAGGCGCGTACGGCGGACGCAAAGACATCATGGACATGGTCGCGCCCGTGGGACCGGTCTACCAGGCGGGTACGCTTTCCGGCAATCCGCTGGCAATGGCCGCCGGGCTGGCCACCTTGCGCCACCTGCGGCAGAATCCCGAGATCTACGAACAACTGGAGCGGCAGGGTGCGGCGCTGGCCGAAGGCGTTCTTGCGAAAGCCAAACGGCATCGCGTCCCGCTCAGCGTGAACCGGGTTGGGTCCATGCTGACGTGGTTCTTTCAGCCCGGACCGGTGCACAACTGGGACACCGCCTCCAAATCTGACACGCAGGCTTTCGGCGCATTTCACCGCGCCATGCTCGACCGCGGAATCTATCTGCCGCCCTCGCAGTTTGAAGCCTTGTTCATCAGCGCAGCGCATACGGATGGGGACATCGCGCGGACAGTAGAGGCGGCCGGACACGCGTTTGCCGCATAGAACGTCTCTGCTGAAAGACAGTCTGGCTCTTACGCTCAGGTGCCGCGAGAAGTTTGAGCCAGTTGAAGAATTTCTGCCAGGTGCAGTGCGCGCCTGCCGGTGGCCTGAAAAATCTGTTCGCGGCAACTGAACCCGTCTGTGACGATGAGCGTGTTTGCCGGCGCTTTGCGCACTGCGGGTAGCAGCACACGTTCTCCAATCGCCTGCGAGACAGCAAACTTTTCCTGCTCAAAGCCAAACGGTCCCGCCATGCCGCAGCAGCCTGAGTCGAGGGTCTGCAGATCCGTTCCCATTTTGCGTAATAATGCCTCCGCGTGACCCATCCTCATGAGGGCCTTCTGGTGACAATGCCCGTGGAGTAGAACAGGCGTTTCCAGACGTTGAGGCTGGTACTCCGGCGCATGCCGAGAGAGAAACTCAGAGAGAAGAAATGTCTGGTTGCGCAGGCGTTCGGCGCAAGGATCGTCCGGAAACAGGCCACGCAACTCATCACGAAACACCGAGGCGCAGCTCGGCTCAAGAACCACCAGAGGAATGCCCGCATCCACTGAGGGCCCCAGGACGGCCATAACGTGCTGCAGATACCGCTTTGCGCGGTCGAGCATGCCGAAGTCATACAGCGGGCGCCCGCAGCAGAGATGCTCGCGCGGGACAATCACATTGAAGCCTGCATCGCCCAGCACGCTGAGTGCGGCCCGGCTGGTTTCCGGATGGAAATAGTTGTTGAAGGTGTCAGCCCAGAGGATCACGGGAGGCTTGCTTCCCGAATCTCCGGCAGCGCTGTTCTTTTGCAGCCAAGCAACGCCGGTTTCCGTAGCCCAGCGCTGAAAGCTTTGCGGGGCGAACCGGGGCAGCTGCCGTTCTTGTGCGACTCCCAGTATTTTGCGTCCCATCGCACTGAGCAGCGGCGCGTTGGCGGCGAAATTCGCCAGCCCGGGTGCCGCGGAGGCAAGCCGCGCCCAGCGATCGATCAATACAAAGGCGTAGGCGCGCAGCGGCCGCCTCTTGTGCTCGTAGTAATGGGCAAGAAATTCTGCCTTGTAGGTCGCAAGGTCAACCTTTGACGGGCACTCCGCCTTGCAGGCTTTGCAGGAAAGACACAAATCAAGTGAGCGCTTTACCTGCTCATCATTCCAACCTTCGCGGACGACCTCTCCCTGCAGCATCTCAAAAAGCATGTGAGCGCGGCCGCGCGTGCTGTGCTCTTCTTCAAGTGTTGCCATGTAGCTGGGACACATGGTCCCGCTATCTTTCTTGCGGCAGGCGCCCAAGCCGACGCAGCGCAGGGTCAGCGCTTTGGTAAACGATCCGTCGTCATCCGGATACGTGAAATAGGTCTCCGGCTGAAGAGGTTGGTAATCGGCGCCGAGACGCAGATTTTCCGTGGGCGAATACGGGTCGACGACTTTGCCGGGGTTCATTCCGTTATCGGGGTCCCAGCTTCTCTTGAATTCGCGGAAGGCGCCGACCAGTTCAGGGCCAAACATTTTGGGCAGCAGCGCGGCGCGCGACTGGCCGTCACCATGCTCGCCGGAAAGCGAGCCGCCATAGCTGATTACCAGGTCGGCGGCGCGATCCACGAACCCGGCGTAGTTGCGGATCCCCGCTTCGCTCAGCAGGTCGAAGCTCACGCGCATGTGAACACAACCGTGCCCGAAATGTCCGTAAAACGAAGCCTTGTAGCTGTACTCATCCAGCAGTTTGCGGATGCCGCGCAGGTACCCGCCCAGATTTTCCGGCGACACCGCGGCATCATCCCACCCTTCCCATTCCGGCGGCTCACCTGGCGCAAACGCAGCCGCCCGCGGCCCGGCTTCGCGGATTTGCCATACCAGCTTGCCTTCAGCGGCTGAATAGATTCGTGCCGTGGGTGGCGCAGGCAAGCGCTGCATCGCAGCGACCAGTTGCTGCGCGAGGCTGTTCGATTCGGCCGGGTCATCGGTCCCGAACTCTACCAGCAGAAATCCGTTTCCTTCCGGAAGCAGATGGACGTCAGGATGATTGATGCGCTTCAGCCCCTCGACAATGCTGCCCTCAAGGCCCTCCAGCCCAATCGGTTTGAAGGGAAGCACCTCGGGAACGTGGTCGGCAGCGATGAACGCGTCAGGAAAGCCAAGCGCAACCAGCGTGCGGTGCTGCGGGCTGTGAATCAGCCGGAGCCTGGCTTCCAGCACCACGGCGCAGGTGCCTTCGCTTCCGACGAGCGCGCGGGCAAGATGGAAGCCCCTTTCGGGCAGAAGCTCATCCAGGTTGTAGCCGGAGACGCGTCGCGGAATCTGCGGATAGCCGGCGCGTATGCGGTCAGCATATTGATCACGCAGGCCGGCGAGCTTTGCATAAACCTCTGCCCTGCGCCCTCCGGCGCGGATCGCCGAATCGATTTCCGCCGGAGTGTTGGCGGTGAGAGTGAGCTGTGTCCCGTCGTAGAGCACAACTTTGAGCTCTTCGACGTTGTCCACGGTCTTTCCGCCGAGCAGCGAATGCGTACCGCAGGAGTTGTTGCCGATCATTCCGCCGATGGTGCAGCGGCTGTGCGTGGAAGGGTCGGGAGCAAAGATGAGCCGGTGCGGAGCCAGGCGCGATTGCAGGGAATCCAGCACAATGCCGGGCTGAACACGCGCAAACTTGCTTTCCGGATCAATCTCCAGCGCCTGATTCATGTACTTGGTAAAGTCGAGCACCACGGCCACGTTGCAGCACTGGCCGGCCAGGCTGGTGCCGCCTCCACGCGGAAGGACCGGCGCGCCGAACCGGCGGCAGGCAGCGACGGTGGCAATCACATCATCGGCATCGCGAGGAATGACCAGGCCGATGGGAACCTGGCGGTAATTGGACCCGTCGGACGAATACAGAGCGCGGCTGCCGCGGTCAAAACGGACTTCACCGCCGACGTGACGCTTCAGTTCAGCTTCGAGCTCTGAAGCGCGTGCAAAACTATCCACCGGTTTGGCGTGAGAACTGGGTGGGAGTGGAGTCATTTTTCGAGCCGGCAAAAATCTTACCGCTGATGAATGCAGATCACACTGATTAAATGGGTCAATGCTTGTGCAACCGATGTGCTGACAGCCTATCCGGCGGCAGGGGCCGGTTCGGCTGTTTTTGCGGCGAGCAAGGCATTCATCGCCGCGGCAACACCTCCGCCTTTATGCGGCACGCCGGCGAGGCGCAGTCCCATTTCCACTCCGGCCAGCGTGCCCATCAGCATGAGGTCATTGAAATGGCCGAGATGGCCGATGCGAAAGACGCGCTTCGCCAGCTTCGACAATCCGGCGCCGAGCGACATATCAAAGTTCTCCAGCACCACCTGGCGAAACTGGTCCGCATCGTGCCCGTCGGGCATGAACACCGCCGTAAGGGCATTGGAATATTCTGGAGGCCTCTCGCAGACAATCTCCAGGCCCCAGGCCCGCACGGCCGCGCGGGTGGCTTCTCCATGGCGCGCGTGGCGGGCAAAGATGTTTTCGAGGCCCTCCTCGTGCAGCATCTTGATGGCTTCGCGCAGCCCATACAGAAGATTCGTCGCCGGAGTATAAGGAAAAAAGCCCTGGCGATTAGGAGTGAGCATCTCCTGCCAGTCCCAATAATAGCGATGCAGCTTCGCGCTGCTGCCGGCCGCGAGCGCCTTCTCAGAAACGGCATTGAAGCTGAGACCTGGAGGAAGCATCAGCCCTTTTTGTGATCCGCCCACCGTCACGTCCACGCTCCACTCCTCGTGCCGGTAATCGATGGCGCCCAGAGATGAAATTGTATCCACCATCAACAGGGCCGGGTGTCCGGCGCGGTCGAGGGCGGCGCGAATCTCCTGAATCCGGCTGACCGCGCCGCTGGACGTCTCGTTGTGCACCACCATCACAGCCTTCACCGCGCGCTGCTTGTCGGCGATGAGCCGGGCCTCGGCTTCAGCGGGATCAGCGCCGCGACGCCAGTTTCCGGGAACATACTCAACCTGAAGGCCGTGCTTCTCCGCAACCTGCTTCCACAACAAGGAAAAGTGCCCGGTCTCAAACATCAGCACGCGATCGCCCGCGCTGAGCGTGTTCACAATGGCAGCTTCCCATGCGCCCGATCCCGAAGAAGGGAAGATGATCACCGGACCAGAGGTCTTAAAGATGCTGCGGAGCCCTTGCAACACCTCCTGGCCGAGAGCGGCAAACTCCGGGCCGCGATGGTCGATGACTGGCCGGTCCATGGCCCGCAGCACGCGGTCAGGAACGTTGGTGGGCCCCGGGATCTGCAGAAAATGGCGGCCGGTGTGAAGCATGGCGATCATTATTCATCAAAGAGCAGTGAAAAGCGAAGAACGCCCGGATTTGCAAAATGCAAGCTGCGGTTCGAGCAGTCCCGAGCGACAGCGCACGGGCTTATCATCGAA
>JBLMYN010000020.1:0-4251 GCA_050258305.1 Actinomycetota bacterium | reverse complement strand
ATTTTCTGTCAAGCGTCAATCTGTGTCAAATTGAGCTGCGGAATGACAAGTTGCAGGGTATACTTAGGCATCTAAGCAAAGCAGTAATGAATTCTGAAGTACTGAACTCGTGGAAAGAGATTGCCGCCTACATGGGCCGTGGCATAAGGACTGTCCAGCGCTGGGAGCAGGAGCTCGGGCTGCCGGTTCGCCGGCCGCGCGGCAAAGATCGCAGCGCGGTCATTGCCCTGAAAGCGGACCTGGATCAATGGCTGCAACGGGCACCCGTACACACGATTGCGCAGCCAGAACTCAACGCAGACCACCATGACCTTCGCCGCAATACTGCGCTGCTGCGGCAGCGTTCCACCCAGTTGCGGGAAAGGTCACGCAAGCTGCAGGAGACACTTCTTGAGAGCATCGCGCTGGCTCAGGCGTTGCGCAAACCGCCCGTGGTGCGGGAGAAAACTGCTGACGAGACCGCCCACGCCGGCGGGCAAACTACCGCCGCAAGCGCCGGTGGCTAGGCTGCAATAGAGCTTATCTTCCCGTCCTCTTCCTGGGACTGGACGTTCTTTTTGGCGAAGGTTTCTTTTTCGCTGCCTTGCTGGTGCGTGTCTTGCTCGAAACCGGCTTGCCGGCATTGCCCTTTTCCAGGGCCGTTTTTCCGCCCTCCGGCGGTTCAAACATGACGATCACTCCATGCCCGGAGCTGCCTTTGGATAGCGGGATAAGGTGGATATCAACCACGCCCTCGAAGCGGTTGGTGGAGATATTCCGTTTGCTCAGCATCCAGGGCTTGTGAGTTGTCACCACTTCGCGATGGCGCTGCACCAGAGCTCTGCGGGTGCGCGTGTCCAGGGGGAGCTCCTGGATCTGCATGCCTTTCTCCGAAGGGGAGGCAAAGCCAAACAGTTTCTGCACGGCTGAGTTGAACATGTAAATGGCCCCGTCTTCGTTCACCAGGAAAACGGGCCAGGGCATCCGCTCCAGCATTTCAGAATAGCGGGCATTGACCTCATCCAGTTCGCGGCTGCGCGCCCTGAGTTCTTCATTGGTGGTTTCCAGCTCTTCATTCAGCGACTGCAACTCTTCATTGCTGGTTTCCAGCTCTTCATTCGTGGACTGGAGTTCCTCATTGGTGGTCTCCAGCTCTTCGTTGGTAGACTGGAGTTCCTCGTTGGTAGTTTCCAGTTCCTCATTGGCCTGCTGAAGTTGTTGCGCTGCGCTTTCCGTGTCCCCTGGGGTGGCCTGCACGCCAGCGTGCGGAGTCGTCGGCTGAATGTAAATCAGCGTGCCCACCTGCCCAGCCTGCGGATCGGAAAGGATGGGTCTGATGGTGATGGCAACCGTGGAAGAAGAAGGCGTGGTGTGCTCAAAACGCACGGTCCTGGCATGGTCGGCGCGGCTTTTCGGCAGTTCCTCCTGCAGCTCAGGGCAGCGCTGCCACAGCTCGGATTCCTGAAGCTTCTTCCCGGTGAGTTTGCCGGAAAGCTCCAGCAGGTGGGCGGCACTCTCATTCTCGGTGATGATGGTGTCGCCTGAATCCATCACCAGAATGCCGGACTCGAGGGTGGAGAGAAGAGTACCGTAATAGAGCTTCAGGGCCTCGAGTTCCTTCTGCGCCGCGTCCTGGATACCAGGATTCATCTCCGCCCTCCAAACTCCTCCAACGGGCGGTTTTTCAGCCCCTGACCGCCGCTGAAAGATTCTCCAATGAGCGTTAATGGGAAGCATATCAGAGTGTTTTCGCAGTTGCGACTCTGACTTGCCCAGGAAGAGCACGCCGCCGTCATTCAGAGCATAGCGCAGCCGGCCTATGATGTGCTCCTGCGCCAGAAGATCGAAGTAAATCAGGACATTGCGGCAGATGAGCAGGTCCACGCGGGAGATGGGGGAATCGATGAGAAGGTTGTTGCGGCCAAAGATCACCAGCTTGCGCAGACCGCGAGCTACCCGCCAGGTGTCTGTGCCGATCACGCGGGTAAAATATTTTTCCCGGGTCTCCCGCGGGACCATGCGCAAGGCGTGCATGGAATATTCTCCGCGGCGCGCCAGCGCCAGCGCCTGTTCATCATTGTCCGTGGCGTAGATTTTCAGGTTGTAGGCGCTGCGCCGCGAGCCCAGGAACTCGCTGAGCATGATGGCTGCAGTGTAAGCCTCTTCACCGGTGGAGCAGCCGGCGCTCCACACTTTGTATAGATTGCCGGCGTGGCGTCCGGCGAACTGCAGCGGGAGCACCTCCTGGGCCAGGCAGTCCCATGCTTCCCGGTCGCGAAAAAATTCAGTGACTTTAATGAGGACGGTGTGCAGGAGCTCATTCGTCTCCCCCGGAGTGCGGCGGAGATAGTCCGTGTATTCGTCGTAAGACGCCATGCCAAGCTGCAGCATCCTGCGTTGCACCCGGCGCTGCAGGGTTCCGTGCTTGTAGCCGCGAAGCTCCAGGCCGCGTTCTTCCGCCAGTTCCCTGATCAGGCCATTCAGGCTCTGCTCCTTTGTCATTCCTGATCACGCTTCCCGGCACACTGTTCCACCAGAGTCTTGCCGATATCGTGCAATGGTACAACGAAATCAATGCAGCCGGTCTTGACCGCCGCCAGCGGCATGGGCGGGAATTCCGCCTCCGCGGGCTTCTGGGCGAGAGTGGTCCCGCCTGCTTCCTTGATGGCGCGGATTCCGGCGGAGCCGTCGCTGCCTGAACCGCTCAGAACCACTCCAATGCCGCGCGACCCATAGGTGCCGGCGACGGATTCAAACAATAAATCGATCGATGGCCGGGAAAAATGCACCAGCTGGGTATGCGCCAGTTGGAGCTTGCCCGGACCGACAAGGAGGTGTTCATCCGGCGGCGCAACGTAGACCGTGCCGGGCATCATGATCTCGCCGTGTTCGGCCTGCTTGACCCGCAACCGGGTGGAACGGGCCAGCAGATCTGCCATCCAGCTCTTGTGCGCGGGTGAGAGGTGCTGGACCACGACAATGCTGGCGGGGAAAGTGGTCGGCAAGTCGCGCAAGACCTGGGAAAGCGCCTGCAAACCGCCCGCAGAAGCGCCGATGGCTACAACATCAAAGCGGCGCCGGGAGTACTCCGGAGGCATGGTCCGCGATTTGCTTTTCCGCGGCATTCAGATGAAGTAAGGATATATCCAAGAAGAGAATTGGAGAAGATTGCGGGAAATGCCGGAAATGCCAAGCAATCCAGATTGAAGGCAGTGCATCAGTCCAATTTGGATTTTTTGACAATACTGCCCATCTTCATCTTTTCAGCTATTTCGGTCTCCCCCGGATTCAAGCTTCCGGCGGCTGACTCTCGCGGGTTCGAATCCGGGGTCTTGCTCGAGCGCGTGGTTCATGCATTCGAGCGCCGCCGAACTCCGCCCCAGCCCCGATTCGCACAAACCCAGGTTGTAACTGGTGGAGGCAGACCGGCCGAGCATACGCTCGGATTCCTGGAACATCGCAAGCGCGTCAGCGAAGAACCCCAGCTCCAGCAGAATTACGCCGCAATCAAAGGCGAGCGCGTTGTCAGAAGCATTCACGGGAAAATTGTTTTCCCAGATGCGCATTACGGCCCGGCGCAGGTCATTACGTTCAGCGTTGATGGTTCCAAGCTGCCTGCTGAGCACCGGAAAGACGCGCATCAACGCCACCGGGTCCCAGCGGCTCAGCCGCAACATGGCCAGAATCTGCGCTACATTCATTTCTTCCATGTGAGGATGGAGCCAGCCGAGCAGCGTAAACACGTCGTCAGGCCCAACACCGGCTTGTATCTGGCGGTAAGCTGCGGTTGTTGCCGCAAAAGGAATGTGATTGGGTGAGGGAAGAAAGGCGCAGATGCTTAGCGGTGAGAAGTGCTTGTCCGGCAGCAGGGCCACACCGCCCGTTGCCGTAAAGTATCTGGCAATCGCATCAAAGTTTACGACCTGCGAGAAGCAATTACCGGAATGAAACTCCAGCGGGGGTGCGCCACGAGAGAGGCGCAGCTCGTCTTCATAGGCAAAGCCCTTGTCGGCGGCCAGCACAAGCATGCGGCCATCACTCCATTCTCGGAGCTGCTGCAGGAGACGCAGCGCGGCCGTCGGGAACATAACGGTAGCCGAAGACAGGCTCAGCCGGTACTGCTCCAGAATCTGATTCCATAACGGGTCGGCGTAGCGTTGCGGCGCCAGCGAAACATTCCTGTACGAGAGCGCCTGTGGGCCAATGGAATCGCCGGCGGCGGCCACGCTGGCCAGAATCTCAGAGATGCTTCCATTTTCAACCGCAAAGGCG
>JBLMYN010000019.1:0-2904 GCA_050258305.1 Actinomycetota bacterium | reverse complement strand
CAGTTTTGAGAACGGCAGGAGCGGACTCCTGTCCCATCCAGCGTGGAAGCTTCGGTCAGTGGCGAACTTCAGAATTACCGGTGGCGTAGATCAGGGCTACTTCTAATCCATGAGTTGCAGGTTCGAGTCCTGCCGGCCAAAAGGTGACCGTAGCTCAAGGGCAGAGCAATGGAAAGACTGGTTCCCCGGTAATGATTTTGCCGGTGGTGAAGGCCCGGGTACTTGCGGGACGCGAATGGCTTGGAGAGGCCGAACGTACCCGGGCTGGTTCCCCGGCACACAAATCAACGCAATTCCACCAGGACGGAGCTGTGCTTTTTGTTGCAACACACGGCTCCTTAACAGCAGTTGATGTTGGAAACAGGTTTCACCGGTGGTGTAGATCAGAGTTACTTAACCTGTCCGCAGGTGCGGCGTTATGCCGCCGGCATCTCGAGTGCCGTAGTTTCAAACTTTAGAACAGCGGACCTCCTGGCTTTGATCGATTGTTCCCTGTGAGGAAATCTGGTTCCAACGTTGCTGCTCTTGCACTCGCGCCGTGAGGGGCGAGCGATAGAAATGAACACAATCTTGCCGGTGGCGTAGACACGGGTTACTTCGCCTGAAACGCGGGAGGCCGCAGGTTCGAATCCTGCCGGTGGTCGCGAGAGCGGCCGCTGTAGCTCAGTGGGCAGAGCACCTAATGTACCTGTGTCGCTGGTTCCCCGGCAAAGCTTAAATGCCACAAGGCAGTCCAGCGGTAGTGAATCCCGGCTGATGCCGGTTAGAAGCGAATATGTTCGAAACTTTGAAAAAGATGCTGACAGGCGGGAACGACTTCGCCTCCGGCGGCCTGCTGTTGATGGTCATCGGGGCTGCGAGCGTCTGGCTGAAGACCATCCCGGCGAGAGTCTGGTACTGGATCGTCTTCCAGACCACCATGGTGGTCACGGTGAAGGACGATGATGCCGCATTTGTATGGGTGAAGGAATGGTTCCTGGAGCAGAAATTTCTCAGTCGAATCCGGCACCTGGATCTGGATACCACGCTGCGCAATGAGCGCATCGCCATGATCCCTGCCCCGGGGAAGCACCGGTTCTGGTACCAGGGCAGGCCGTTTGAAGTGTGGTTTTCTCGAACAGACAACACGCGTGAACGCATGGGCAGGCGTGTGGAATCATTCACGTTCCGAACCGTGGGAAGAAATCGCGGCGTTCTGCAGAGATTCGTTGAAGACGTTGTGCAATGCCATCTCAAGCGGGAAGGCGTGCGTTCGTATCTGTACACGTACAACGATGGCTGGGAGTACGTGGAAGGTTATGCGCCGCGCGCTCTGGAGTCAGTAGTTCTGGAACCGGGAGAGAAGGAGCACTTGCTGCAGGACATCGCACAATTCCGGCAGTCGAAGCAGCGATATCGGCGTCTGGGAGTTCCGTATCATCGTGGCTATTTGTTTTACGGCCCGCCCGGTACGGGGAAAACTTCGCTGGTATCCGCCCTGGCCGCGCATTTCGGGCTGTCAATTTACTTCATCAATCTGGGCGATTTTACAGATCGCGGTTTGATGACTGCGGTCAATCAGGTGCCTCGCAATTCGGTTTTGCTGTTCGAGGACATTGACTGCATGCGGGGCAGCCAGAGCCGTGGCGGGGCGGACCCGGAAGCCGGAGAGAGCCAGGCTCCGGTAACCAACAGGAAGGAGACCTCTGGGCAAAACGGAATTACGCTCTCCGGTTTGTTGAACACATTGGATGGCTTTCATGCGCCCAGCGGAGTCTTGTTTGTAATGACGACGAATCATATCGACAAGCTGGACCCGGCACTGCTGCGTCCGGGAAGGATCGACTACAAGCTTTACCTGGCAAAAGCAAGCGACCGCCAGAAGCTGGAGCTGTACCGCCGGTTTTTCCCCGACTCCACGGAAGCGGCGGCCAGGGAATTTGTCCAGGCTTCTCGATCTGCAGAAACCATGGCCCAGTTTCAGGGCCTTCTCTTGGCGCTGGAGCAAGACCTGGAGCAAGACTTGGAGCAAGACGAAGCTGCGCGGCTCGAAGCGGCAGTTGAAAGCGAGCAGGTCATAGCCTGAATTCGCTTCATCGCCCCCTGCCGGAACACTCGCAGCCGCGGCTGCCTGGAAGGTTGGTTATGGACTTACGAAAAGTTTACGGCGGAACACCTGTTGGGCAGGATTCAAAGTGCGACACGTGTGTCTATGCCCGGATTATTCGCGGCTATTCGGAGAGCGAGAAGATCACGATTTGTGATCGTATCTTTGAGCCCGTCCGTATCCCGTTCCCGGTGCGTGATTGCAGCGACTACCTGGACCGGCGTCTGCCATGCGTTGAGGACCTGGAGGATATCGCATGGGTTCTGCGAAGCAAGAGCGCAGGCAACCGGGCAGGATTCATTGGTGTCACGCAGGCAAAAGATTCCCGCGAACCTGATGAGGATTTGGAGAACGAACCGGAAGAGCCGCCCTTCGAGGATCCTGAAGATATCCCTGAGGAAGTTCCAGCAGCACAGAGAAAAGGGTAACGCGCAGGCGAGGGGCGCCTGCGCTCCGCAAACAAAGGGAGGGAAACGAACATGGCCCGTATCAATACGCTGAACACGAACGTCCCCTGGCTCAAGGGACCGCGAACGCACGAAGGCGCTCCGGCGAAGAGCATCTCGCCGGAACTCGAACTGCGGCGCTCGATCCTGGCCTGCATGCTGTGGGAGGACCAGTTCTACGAGGATGGCGTCGCCATCGCGGGCCGCATTCGTGAACTGGTGGCCAAAGTACCTGCCGAGAAGGTCGCTGCCCTGGCCGTTGAGGCGCGCGAAAAGATGAAGCTGCGCCATGCGCCGCTGCTGCTCGTCCGCGAGATGGCGCGGCTGGCAACGCATCGCCAGCTTGTAGCGGAGACGCTGACCCGCGTGATC
>JBLMYN010000018.1:0-7457 GCA_050258305.1 Actinomycetota bacterium | reverse complement strand
GAGGACAAGAACACCGTCTTCTGGATCGACTGGCGGGGCGAGGGCCGCAAGTCGCGAGGAATGGGCCTTGTCATCCTGCAGGCCACGCCGATCGATGTTTCGCAGATCCTGAAACAGACCTTGTTTGATCACGTAGATACAGCGGTGCTCACCTCCGCAACCCTGGCCGTGGCCGGCGGAGCACAGAACGGCAGCTTCCAGTACATTCGCGAGCGCGTGGGCCTGGATCACGCCCGTGAGTTGGTCGTGCCCTCACATTTCGATTACAAGAGCCAGGCGGTCTTTTATGTGCCGCCGGACATGCCCGATCCGCGTTCGACATCCTTCGCGCGCTCCGCCGCCGAGAAAATACGGCGGCTGCTGGAGATCACGGAAGGCCGCGCCTTCTGCCTGTTCACCAGCTACGCGCAGATGAATGACATCCACGACCGCCTGCTGGGCGAACTGCCTTATCCCATGCTGCTGCAGGGTTCGGCGCCGAAGACCGCGCTGCTGGAAGAGTTTCGCCTGACGCCGAACGCCGTTCTGTTTGCAACCGCCTCTTTCTGGCAGGGTGTTGACGTGCAGGGGGAGCAGTTGAGCTGTGTGATTATTGACCGGTTGCCGTTCGCTGTTCCCAACGATCCAGTGGTCGCCGCGCGCATTCGTGCAATTGATGCGGCCGGCGGCAACGCATTTTTCGAATATCAGGTACCCTCAGCCGTCATTTCGCTGAAACAGGGATTTGGGCGACTCATCCGCTCTGTGAAGGATCGTGGCGTGGTGGCATTGCTGGATAACCGCCTGCTGAAACAAAGGTATGGCAGGGTCTTCATTGACAGTTTACCCGCGTATTCCCGCACCAGGGACCTGGCCGAGGTGGAAAGGTTTTTTACAGCCGGGTCAAACGGAACCAGGCAGTATTGACCATTTCGCAGAGTTGGATTTTCAGCGCATCATACCTGCGCGTTCGCCTGCGGGTGTAGCCCTTTTGCGCGGTCCTTCCGAACAACTGACAAAATGCCGGGGCACCCTTCCGGATATGTACCTTTACATTCGATGTGATTAAGATAGCTTTTTCCGTATGACGACCACGACGGCGAGCATTCTAGACGGTAACAGGATTGCCGCTCAGATCAGGACGGAACTCGCTGAACAGGTGCGCCATCTCGCCGCCGCCGGAGCCCCGCCGGGGCTGGCGGTGATCGTGGCGGGCGATCAGCCCAGCTCGCAGATTTACATCCGCAACAAAATCAAGGCGTGCCGGGAGCTTGGCATTCACAGCGAAAAGATCCACGCTCCAGCCTCCGTTTCCACGGATGAAGTGCTGGCCATGGTGCGGAGCCTGAACCAGCGCGAAGATATCGACGGGATTCTGGTGCAGCTTCCTCTGCCGGAGCAGGTTGACGCCGGGCGAGTCTTGTTATCGCTCGATCCTGCAAAGGACGTGGACGGCTTCCATCCCATCAATCTGGGAAATCTTGCCATACAACGCGACGCGCTGGTTCCCTGCACGGCAGCCGGAGTGATGGAAATTTTGCGCAGAAGCCATATACCCATCGCGGGCCGTCATGCGGTCGTGCTGGGCCGGAGCCGGGTTGTGGGCAAGCCGCTGGCATTACTGCTTGTGAATAATGACGCAACAGTCACCATTTGCCACTCGAAAACCCAGAATACGCCGGTGTTCACACGCCAGGCTGACATCCTGATTGCCGCGGTGGGACATCCGGGCATGGTCAAGGAAAGCTGGGTAAAGCCTGGCGCAACCGTAATCGACGTGGGGATCAGCCGTGTGACCGATCGCGCGCAATTCGAGAGCCTGTTCGGCGGCGATGCCCGCCGTGAAAAGAGCTTTGCGGAGAAAGGATTCGCGGTGGCTGGGGATGTTCACCCGCGTGTCGCTGAAGTGGCGGGCGCAATTACGCCCGTTCCCGGAGGCGTGGGGCCCCTGACCATTGCCATGCTCATGACGAACACCGTGAAAGCATGCCGCATGCGGCGTGAAGCCGCAGGGCAGGAGGGGAGGTAATCCAGAATGCTGCGAGTGGGCCTGACCGGCGGTATCTCCTGCGGAAAGTCAACCGTGGGAAAGATGTTCTCAGATCTTGGCGCGCACTTGATTGAGGCTGACTCCATCGCGCATGAGCTGTATCGCCCGGGACAACCCGTTTATAACGAACTGCTGGAGAAGTTCGGACCCGACATCATCCGGCCGGATGGAGAGATCGACCGGCCCAGGCTTGCCGCGGCGGCTTTTGACGGCGGCCGCGTGGAAGAGTTGAATAAAATTGTGCACCCCGCCGTCATCAAGCGGCAGGAACAGTGGATGTACCAGATCGGCGAAAAGGAGCCCTACGCCGTTGCAATGGTGGAGGCGGCGCTGATCCTGGAAGCAGGGGCTCGCGGCCAGTTTGACAAAATTATCGTGGTTACGTGCCGTCCGGAGCAAAAGGTGTCGCGCTACGCGGAGCGGGCCGGAATTCCTGAATCCGCCGCCCGAGCTGAAGTTCAACGCCGCAGCAAGGCGCAAATGAGCGATGATGAGAAAGTACGGCGCGCCGATTTCGTAGTCGACAATTCCGGGCCGGCCGAGCTGACACGCCAGCAGGTGGAAAGGATTTATGCTGAGCTCAGGGTACTGGCGAAACGCCAGTCTTTCCAAAGGTGAACAATGAAGTCGTTGCGTCCGATCTTGCTTGGCATCATTCTAGCAACAGCGTTTTACGTCCTGACAACTTACATACGCGGGCCGCTCGTGCCCTCATGGGTCAGCCGTCCGGCCCACGTTGAGCTGACCCAGGCAGCGCCGCCGCCGTTCGATGCTGAAGAACAGCTCAATATCAGTGTTTACAAGAAAGCCTTGCCCAGCGTGGTCAACATCACCTCCACGACTGTTGCCTTCGATTTTTTCTATGGAGCGGTACCGCAGAAAGGCATGGGCTCAGGCTTTGTGATTGATAACCAGGGCCATATTCTCACCAACTACCATGTGATTGAGGGCGCCCGCCAGGTGGAGGTGACCACCAGCGATAAAGCCAAGTACAAGGCCCAGGTGATCGGGATGGATCCGCCGCACGATCTGGCGGTGATTCAAATTCCCAGCACCAGGGTTCCAGCGGCGGAAATTGGAGACTCGAAGAACCTGCAGGTGGGACAGAAGGTGTTTGCCATCGGAAATCCATTTGGCCTGAGCGGCACCATGACGCGGGGCATCATCAGCTCCATTCGTTCGGTGCGCGGAGAACATGGGTTTATTGACGAGGCCATTCAGACGGATGCCGCCATCAACCCCGGCAATTCCGGCGGTCCGCTGCTCAACTCGCACGGCCAGGTGATTGGGATCAATTCCATGATCCTCACAGGCGGAGCTGAGCAGAGCGCCGGCATCGGTTTTGCCATTCCCATCAATACAGCCAAAGCGGTTCTGGATGATCTTGTCCACCTCGGACACGCGCGTTATCCCACGCTCGGCGTGCGCACCCTTCCCATTGGTCCCGAACTGGCTGATCAAATGGGACTTGCATCGGACTCTGGCCTGCTCATCATGCAGGTGGTGCGAGGGAGCGCCGCGGACCGCGCAGGACTGCGCGGCGGAACCGAGCGCGCTTACATCGGGAATACGCCAATCGCGCTTGGAGGCGACCTGATCGTGGCCATCGATGGGCAATCGGTCACGGACCAGCAGGAGCTTTCTCACATCATGCAACAACATCGTGCCGGAGATACCGTAACCGTGACGATATTCCGCGGCAAAAAGAAAATCGATATCAGGGTGGTGCTGGGAGACAAAGAGATTACGGCCTGAGAAGCACTGGCCTGCAGAATTTGGCCATTGGCAATAACAGGGCGACCCAAGCGCGGGTCGCCCTGATTCCTGGTCCTGTATCTGCGGAAGGATTTACAAGCTGCGCAGGAACGCCACCAGGTCTGATTTTTGCTGTTCGCTCAGCCCCAACGTGAAACGGTCGTTGTAAAAATTGATCACGTCCAGCAGGGTTGCCGCCGAGCCGTTGTGGAAATAAGGCGCGCGAGCAGCAAGTCCGCGCAGGATGGGACCTTTGAACCTGCTGATGTCCTTCCACCTACCGGAAACCATCGCGCGTCCCGGATCGGTCGTCTCCACACGCTCGCCGGTGCTGTTGTTGATCAGTGTAAACAGCGGCTGGTCGGGCGTACGCCGCGAGGCATCAGTCACTCCGATGTTCAGCAGTAGGGATAGCGAATGATCGCCGGCATTCGGACTGTCATGACAGGTGCCGCAAGTCCCCATGATCACCGGCTCTCCAAGCACATCGTTCAATCCACCCACGCCGGTGATGGGAATGACCAGAGTGTTGAAGAGCTGCTCACCGCGGGCAATCGCGGCGCGGGCCCGTTGCCGGTCTTCATCGCCGTGCCGCGAATCAGCCCAGGCGGAAAATAGGTTGAAGATCTTGGGATCAAACGCTGCGCCGCTGGGGTTTCCGCCGAGCGGATCATTGATGCCCATGAAAAACGCCTGTTGTGACAGCGCAATGGGTCCGCCATTCGCGCCATCGACAAAAAGCGCTCCGGCGCGCTTATCAACGACCTGCGCGGTGAAAAGATTTACCTCAAAGTCGCGGATGGCATCGGCCGTCGCGGCATCAGGCGCAGCAGCGGCCTGGGCGTGTCCGAGCGTGGCATCGATTGCCTGCTGTACCAGGTCTTCAGAGATGGTCTTGCCCGCAGCGGTCTCGCGTTCGTCCGACATGACGGCGCTCAGGAATTTCAGATTGGTTGTGGGCAGGGGCCGGCGGTAAACGGATATATCCGTCGGGGTGGAACAATTGTAGGGATCAGAAGTCACCTCAATGCTGAACTCCGCATTCGCAGGCAACGGCCGGTCAATGCGAATCAGCCCTTTCGTCAGAAGCTGACTGAAGGCGGCAGCGTCGCCCGGGGTGGCGTTGTTCGGGCAGTTGGCGCCGTCGACAGCGCGGAAGATCGGATCAGTTCCTTTGCTCTGTCGGAAACGTTTCTGCACGCCCGCAGCGGAGACGGTCCATCCCTCCGACGGCTGATGGCAGGTCACACATGTGCGACCATTGGTGCCCAGGCTCTTGAAAAACGGGTTGTTGAAATCGAAATTTCCTGACGTGGTCAGCGTGGCTGCAACGCCTGAAGGGTTTTTTGCAGGCAAGATAGTGCGGTTCTGCGCAGTGGCGCTGAGATATACAAGTACGACCGCTGCAAAGGGGACAAGCTTCAGGTTGTATTTGCGTGTGGAATCCTGGCAGTTGGCTTGCGCCAACCGGGGGAACTTTAGAACTCTCATGTATCTGTCTCCTACTTTCTTGATTAGAAAACCGAATGCGCCTCCTCAAGTCCCCGGAGAGCGAAGGAAGCGCATGCAACGGCGGTCATCCTCACATGACTAGTGTGACGCTGTAAGGTAAGTAATCGACAAATAGAAAAGCAGATGCTTTGTGTTCTGAAAACGGAAATTTTCTTTGCCGCTCGGCGGGTGTCTGCTCATCCGTGGTAGCGCTATGAACTACACGAGAGGACCTTTGCATCCACGCGCTGATTCCATCTCTCAAGGATTCTGTCTTGAATCGAATCAGATCCGCCTCCGCCATTTTCTGGGCAGTTCTGAGTCTCATCCTTGCGTACTGGATCCATCCCAGCGTGAGCAAGCAGCCGCGATCAGCGTTCGAGTAAAATAGGTGCGTGATTCTTCCCTTCGTCCGCGAAGTCCTGGCGGACGTGGAAAAAAGCTCTGGCTTCCAGCAGGCGGCGGCATATCTCAAACAGCGTAGGGGGGAGTCAGCTCCGCCTGCGGGGCGCATCCGTCTTTCCGGGCTGGTTCCGGCCGCCAAAGCTCTTCTGGTTCCCTATATCCGCCGCGCAGCCGGTCGCCCGCTGCTCGTGATAACCCCGGCAAACCGCGCCACGGAAGGCCTGTTTTCCGTAGTCCAGGCCTTTTGCGAACTCACCGGCGCGTGCGACCCCCATTCCGTCATCAAGCTGCCCGCCTACGACGTTCTTCCCTTTGAGAACATGTCGCCGCATCCTGAGATCCAGGAAGAGCGGGCGACTGCGCTGTGGAAAATCGCAACCGGCGCCGCGGAAATCGTGATTGCTCCCATAGAAGCCACAGCCATGCGTTTGCGTTCCGCGGAGCACTACGCCTCACTGGCCCGGACGATCCGCCGCACAGAACCGGTGGATGTTGAGAACCTGGTGCAGCACCTGAACACGGTCGGCTATACGGCGGTTGACGTCGTCGAGATGCCCGGGCAATACGCCGTTCGCGGCGGGTTGATTGACGCTTATCCTCCTGAAGCCGACCGGCCGCTTCGTATCGAGCTGTTTGGCGATGAGGCGGAATCCATCCGTAAATTCGATCCCGGCACGCAGCGGTCGGCCACGCCGGTGGATGAAGTGGTGCTGCTGCCGCTCACCGAGATTCCGGTTCGCGAAGACGTGCTCACTGAAGTTCACGCGCGGCTTTCGGGCTCGCGTGTGGAGGCGGACGCAGAGACCATGCGCGACGCGCTGGCCGAAACCGGGGTGACGGTTTTTCCCGGCTGGGAGTATTACGCCAACGCCGGCGCGCCGAACACTCTTTTCGACCTGCTTCCCGATGCCGTGGTTTTTACCGAGGAGCCGTCTTCCATTGAAGCCGAACAGGACCGCTGGTGGGAAAAAGTTGTGCGCCGCCATGAGCAGAGCCTGGTCGGGAAGCTGGCCACCCCCGAAGATATTTTCCTGACGCCGGAGGAATGGAACGCGCGCATACAAAAACTGACCGGCGGCTCGCTGGAGCAGCTTGGTTTGCTGCGGATTGCGCGTGCCGAAGCCGAACTGGGCCTCACGGACTCGCCATCGCTTGCAGAGGCATCGCTTATCGAGTTTGTTTCTCAGCCCACCACGCGCTTTCACGGATCTGTGCCCGGAATGGTGGAAGAGGTGCGCAAACTTACTGCCGCCGGCGAACGCGTGATCTTTGCCGCGCCCAATACCGGCGAGATGGAGCGCCTGGCCGACATCTTCACCGAATATCAGACGCCATTCCGGATGGGCTCGCGCACGCCGACGCCCGGCAGCGAAACCTATCTTGATGAGACCGCGTACTTCTCCGGCGACCTGACCACCACAACCATCGTTCGCGCGCCTGTGCCTGACGGCGTGGCTCTGCCGGAATCTCACCTGGTCATCTTCGGCGCCCGCGACCTCTTCGACGATTCGGATGTCGTGGTCAGGAGCCCGCTGCGGCAGAAATCGAAGACTGCCGCGTTCATGTCTGACTTCCGCGATCTCGCCGTGGGCGACTTCGTGGTGCATATAGAGCACGGCATCTGCATGTACCAGGGGCTGAAGGAACTGCAGCAGGGCGAGGCCAGCGGCGAATTCATGGTGCTGGAATTCGCGGAAGGCGCCAAGCTCTATGTGCCGCTCACGCGCCTTGACCTGATTCAGAAATACCGGTCGGGCGAAGGGGTAAAGCCGCCGCT
>JBLMYN010000017.1:0-8524 GCA_050258305.1 Actinomycetota bacterium | reverse complement strand
TGCGCGGCGCGGCTCGCTTCGCTGCGCGAAGTTACCGCAGCGCTCGGCTCTCTGCCGGTTCCTCAGCCCTCCCTTGGGCTGGCCGCAAGAACGAAGTTGCGTGTAGCTGGCGAACTGGCCGCTCGCGCTGAGCACCGGCGCCAGCATCTCCTGATCGGGTTGCTGATCGGTTTCGGCTGGGTGCTCACGCTGTTGACGTTGTTTGCAGCACGCTATTTCGCGGGGGATCTGGCGGAGCTGCTGCATGTCTCAAATGCCGCGTTTGCGGTTGGGTTCGCGAGCTATGCACTATTGGCTGCCCTGGCGAGCGCCGGTCTCGTCGGCGTGATTGGGCCGCGCCATCAGGCGGCGAGGAGGAGTTTATGAGCCGTTTTCGTGACGAACTTAAAGTGGGTCCCGTGTTGGGATGGATCATCGCTTTCACGGTATTTGCATCTGTTGCGCTTCTCTTGTTCAGTGTCGCCATTCCGTCGGACCGGGAGACGAGAAACTGGCCGGTTTGGGGAGCGGCGCTGTTTTCCGTAGGTATTTCTAGCGTCCTCGTTGTGCTCATTCTGCTGGTCGGCTATGTGAATGGCGATGCCAAACGCCGTGGGATGAACCGCGCGCTCTGGACCCTGATCGCCATCTTTGTGCCCAACGGGATTGGAATCATTCTCTACTTTTTCCTGCGTGAACCTCTCATGCAGACCTGCTCCCAATGCCGCGCCCAGGTGCGTTCCAAATTGCCGTTTTGTCCCCACTGCGGAATGTCGTTGGGGCCTTCCTGTCCTGCCTGCCGCCGGCCCGTTGAGCCAGGTTGGAGAAGCTGCGCCTACTGCGGAGCTGCTTTGAGCAGTGCTTCCACGGCGCCATTGCCCGCGGTTAACAGGTGAAACGCGAACCGAATTTTCGGTATCATGGTAAGCGCATGGCCACCACCAGCACTCCAGACCAGAACCGGCACGCCTTTCAGACTGACGATCTCCGCCTGAAGCCCATTGCGGACAAGGTCTTTGCCCATGAGCGCCTGAGCTTTGACGATGCCGTCACACTCTACCGCTCGCCGGATATTCTCGCCCTCGGCTGGCTGGCCAACCATGTGCGTGAGCGCATGCACGGCGATGTGACCTATTTCAACGTCAACCGGCACATCAATCCCACGAACGTGTGTGTGGCGGCGTGCCGGCTATGCGCGTTTGGACGAAAGAAAGACGCTCCCGGCGCTTACACCATGGCTCTGGAAGAAGCGTTTTCAGCCGCAGCCTCCGGATATTCCGAGGCAGTGACTGAGTTCCATATCGTTGGCGGCCTTCACCCTGATCTGCCTTTCCAGTATTACCTTGACCTGATTGCCGGGCTCAAGGAGCGCTTTCCGCAGGTCCACCTGAAAGCCCTGACCATGGTGGAGATTGCGTTCCTGGCCAAACGGGCAAAGTTATCGATTGAAGAGACCCTGGGGCAGTTGAAGAATGCCGGCCTGGATTCACTGCCGGGCGGAGGCGCGGAGATCTTCAACGAGCGTGTGCGCCGGGTGATCTGCGATCACAAAATTGACGGCGAGCAGTGGCTCGAAACCGCGCGCACGGCCCACAACATCGGGCTCAAGTCCAATGCCACCATGCTTTACGGCCACGTGGAGAACGAGGAAGACCGGGCGGATCATCTCGTCCGTCTGCGTGCGCTGCAGGATGAAACCCACGGGTTCCAGACGTTTATTCCGCTGGCCTTCCATCCCGCCAACACGCCGCTGCAGCACCTGTTTACCACCACGGGGATGCTTGATCTCAAGCAGGTCGCCGTCGGCCGCCTGGTGCTCGATAACTTTCCGCACATCAAGGCTTACTGGCAGATGCTGGGCGCCAAGATCGCGCAGATCGCGCTGCGCTTCGGCGCCGACGACATCGACGGAACGGTAGTGGAAGAAAAGATCTACCACGATGCCGGCGCAAACACCCCCCAGGGGCTGCGCCGCAGCGAGCTCGAGCGCCTGATCCGCGAAGCCGGCCGCGTGCCGGTGGAACGCGACACCCTCTACCGCCCCGTCACAAGGACCGAAACGTCGTTCACCATATCGGTGTAAACCTGGCTGCGAATGGCGCGAATCTGCACAAAATCATTTGTGCCAGTCTCGCAGTGAGTTGCAGGGTTATTCCTGAATGCTGCGTAACTTCGATCCTGGAGCAGGTCTCTTTATCGCGCGTGATCACAATCCATGATCACAGCAGAGACACGATTGAGAATTCGTGTTAACTCGCGGCTAAACTCCTGCACCTATGCTGTCCGATTCCACTCGCGAAAAGTGGATTTGTGAAAAAATCATTGTTTGTCCCTTTTTCATGCCATGACCACATTTCTCAACGCCAACGACAAGCGCTCCAACGCACCTTCAGCCGCGCAGCCGCCCGCGCCGCCTGTCGCCAAAAAGATCCATACCGAAACGCACATTCATCGCGCCACCCTGGCGGACGACTACGGCTGGCTGCGCGACAAAGCCAACCCTGAAGTCGCGCAGTATCTTGAGGCGGAGAATGCCTACGCCGACGCGGTGATGAAGCCGGTTGAGGCGCTGCAGACAAAGCTCTATGACGAGATGATCAGTCACATCAAAGAGACTGATGTGAACGTTCCCTACAAAGAGGGCGACTATTTTTACAATTCCCGCTGGGAAAAAGGACTGCAATACCTGATTTACTTCCGGCAGAAAGGCAATCTCCAGGCTCCAGAGGCAGTAACGATTGATGAAAACGAATTGGCCAAAGGGCAGAAGTTCTTGTCGCTGGGGGCTTACCTGCCGAGCGATGACGGCAACCTGCTGGCTTTCTCAGTGGATTACACCGGGTTCCGGCAGTATCAGCTTCATGTGCGCGATCTGCGCACGGGCAAAGACTCTCCCACGATCGCGGAAAAAGTTGGTTCTGCGGCCTGGGCCAATGATAACCAGTGGCTGTTTTACACCGTGGAAGAAGAGAAGACCAAGCGCCAGTACCGGCTGTACCGGCACAAGATGGGCAGCGAACCCGGGAACGACGCGCTCATATTCGAAGAACCCGACGAGCGTTTCAACATCGCCGTGCAGAAGACGCGCAGCGGAAAGTTCCTGATCCTGGAGACCGGCAGCCACACCACATCAGAGGCGCGATACCTCGATGCGGAGCAGCCCGAGGGCGAATGGAAGCTGATTGCGCCACGCCAGCAGGACGTTGAATATTACGCCGAGCATCGCGACGATCAGTTCTTTATCCGCGCAAACGATACGGGGAGAAATTTCCGGCTGGTGACGGCGCCCGTGAATGCGCCCGCGAAGGCGAACTGGAAGGAGATTGTTCCCCACCGGGCGGATGTGATGCTGAACGGGGCAGAGGTCTTCCGGGATTTCTACGTCCTTGTCGAGCGTGAAAACGGCTTGCCGGAGCTGACCGTGGTGGATTTTGCCACCGGCAACAAGAAACGCATTGCCTTCCCGGAGCCGACCTTCACGGCGTTGCCCGGAGTCAATCGCGAGTTCAAGACAAAGTTTTTCCGTTATCAATACCAGTCTCTCATGACGCCGCCTTCGGCCTTCGATTATGACGTGGAGCTCCACACCTCCATTCTGCTGAAGCAGATGGAAGTCCCTGGAGGCTATGAGCGCACCAACTATGCATCGGAGCGCGTCTGGGCCACGGCTGCGGATGGCGCGAGGGTCCCCATCTCGGTGGTCTATCGCAAAGACCTGAAGAAGCAGGACGGCTCCAACCCGCTGTACGTTTATGGCTATGGCTCTTACGGTTTCAATTTGCCGATAATTTTCAACGCGGCGCGGCTGTCACTTCTCGATCGCGGCGTGGTGATGGCGTACGCGCATATTCGCGGCGGCGGCGACATGGGCAAGGCATGGCACGACGCGGGCAGGATGATGAACAAGGTGAAGACGTTTACTGACTTCATCACCTGCACCGAATATCTGGTCGCAAACAAATATGGCGCGCGAGACAAGATCGTGATCGAAGGCGGCTCGGCCGGCGGACTGCTGATGGGCGCGGTGACCAACCTGCGCCCGGACCTGTTCAAAGTGGTGGTTTCGCACGTTCCGTTCCTGGACGTGATGAACACCATGCTGGATGCGTCTCTGCCGCTTACCATTCCCGAATACGAGGAATGGGGCAATCCCAACGAGAAGGCGGCGTACGACTACATGCTGCAGTACTCGCCCTATGACAACCTTAGAGAAGACGCTTATCCGGCCATGCTGGTCAAAACTTCATTCAATGACAGCCAGGTAATGTACTGGGAACCGGCAAAATACGTGGCCAGACTGCGAACCCTCAAGCAGGACAGCCATCCGCTGCTGCTGAAGACCAACATGGCCGCCGGCCATGGCGGAGCTTCAGGCCGTTATGACCGTTTCAAGGAAGTGGCCTTTAGTTATGCATTCATCCTGAGCCAGTTAGGGATCAGCACTTAACAATTCGCAAATGGCAAACAGCCAGAAGAGCAGACCTGAGCCTGAGATTCCGGCTACTTGCTATTTGCCAATTGCTTCTTTTCTACGCTGCCGGTTTCTTCTTATTCTTTCCCATCCAGCGTAGTTCATTCAGAATGCGATCACGGTCGCGCTTGTGGACCTGTTTGCCGCCCGGCTGAACTGGGGTGGTGTGCCCCTGCGCTTCTTTCATTTCTTTGTCAGGGCCACGGCGGCGTCCGGCGGTCTGTGCTCGCTGCGCGCGCTCGCGTGAACGCTGTTTATCGTGCATGCGCAGAGGCTCGGTGCCGGGATCCTGGCCTTCGGTTTGGGCGGTTTCCGGATTCACGATGTAGAGAAGGTCAGAGAGATCGTCTGCGTGCTCTTCTTCATCGTGAAGTAGTTTTTCCAGGATTACCCGCGTGGTCGGGTCGTTGTTGCCGAAATAGCGGATCATGTCCTGATAGACCTCGATCACAATGCGCTCGGCGATCAGGTCTTCGCGGATCATGTCGGCCAGGGTCTCGCCTTCCACGTACTGGGAGACGGAGCGCTGGAGCAGGCTTTTGGGATTGAAGTCCGGTTTACCGCCGAGTTGCTGAATGCGTTCGGCCAGCATGTCTGCGTGTTCGCGCTCGGCATCGGCGTGTTCCTTGAATTCGCCCGCCACGCCGCGGCCGTGGACGCCGGTCGCCATGAAGTAGTGGTGCATATAGCGAAGCACGCACACGATTTCCGTGGCCAGTGCTTCATTGAGAATATCGATTGCCTTGTTAACGTCTCCCTTGTAGCTCTGCGTGACGGCGCCATCTTCCATCTTCCGCTCGGCGCGACGGCGAAGGTCTTCTACGTCCTTTACGAAATGCGGCATGAGTCCACCTCCCCTGGAAAGTGAGCAACAGGGGTTTGATTGCCGCGCGCGGATCAGAGATGCCCTCACGCGGCGGCAAGCCCCGGGAGCAGGAGGAGAACCGGACAACAAAAAAACGGCCGCAGCTTGATGCTGCGGCCGGAACAAGGCGAACGCAAGGTTATTACTGGATGCGGCGAGCCACCATGTTCCAGGACGTTCCGTTCCAGAACAGCAGGCCGCGTACCCGCAGGTTGTTGCCGTTGGCGATGGCGCCGAAGCGGTTGTCCGTGGCCGAGACTACGGTCACGTGTACCAGGGTTTGTCCCGAAATGACCGCCAGCGCCGAGTCAGAGGCCAGGGTGACATCGAAGGTAGCTCCGCTCGCGGCCAGGTTCGACACGGAGCCGGAGATACCCTGTTGCTGCAGCTTGATCTTATCGGCGGTGATGCTGCCATTGGCTGCAGGAACCGGATTGTTGCTTTCCACTTCAATCCGCTGACCTTCGTGGATGGTCGTGTCATCGAAGATGAAGCTTGCCGGGATGAGACTGCCAAATCCGTTGCCGCCATCCACTTTGAACTTGCTGGCCTTCAGGCCGGTGATATCCACCGTGAAGTCCGCGCCGATCTTGCTCGGATCCATGCCTGCGCCCACGCCGTCATCGGAGGTCACGGTCAGGAGCGTGCCGCTGATGGAGCGAATCAGGCCTTCCAGTTCCGAGCCGGTTGAGGACTCAAGACCTTCGACTTCTTTCGCGAACAGGCTGCCATCGGCCTGAGTGAACCCTTCCACCACCACAATCTGATTAAGCAGCGTCGTGGCCGTTACGCCGTCACTGAATTTTGTCGTCGAGTCGAAATTGAAGTTCATCGCCGAGCCCGTTTGTCCGACCTGCAGAGTGAAGCTGCTCGAACTGGCCGCGGTAACGGTTCCACGCACGTCTTCGATTTCGCCGTCATCATCTTCCTGCTCCGCCTGGGCTCCAGGAGCTTTCGCCGTGATCGCAAATGAAGTCGGGCCAAAGCTGATGCCGGTGATCGTGCTTCCGTTCGTGGTGATTGAGTTGGCCACGTTGACGTCAATATTCAGCACGAGAGGTGACGAGCCAATGGTGAGCGCGGGGTTCAAAGTGATGGTGGCCTGCGCGCTGGCGGGGCCATTGATGTGCACCGGCAGCCCGGTGCTGTTCAGGAAGGTCAGTTCAGAATTCGCCAGGGTGAGATTGGCGGCTGAGAACGTGCCCTGGGGCAGGTTTCCGACCGAGAAAGGCTCAAATTTGCCTGACGCATGGGTCAGTTCAATGCGATTATTCGCGCCGACGGGCACGGCAACCGGCGTTCCGCCGTTGCTCGGTGTAAGCGTCAGGGCGGTGACGCTCACCTCGAAAGAGATCACGCTGTCAGCAGGAGCATCGCCGAAGCGGACCTGGGCCGAAGCGGCACTGCCGGTGGAGGGTGTAGGGCTGGGCGTGGCGCCGGGGTTCTGGCTGGTCGTGCTGCCTCCACCACCACCACCGCAACCGGCGGCAAACAGCATTCCGGCAGCCAAGGTAAGGGCAAATACGGCGCGTGAGGCCGTCAGGGCAAACGTTTTCAGGTGTTCAGTGCGCATGTTTTTAAAATCTCCTTTTCGGGGGACTTTCTTTTTGATTTTTTCTTTGGAAGTTCGTCCCTCAGCGGCGGAGCGTCATTCAAATGGCCGCGTTGACTCGGTCCTGCCGGGGCGAAACTCGTCCGTCGATCTGCGAGCGTCCTTTATTTACTAAGTGCCTGCTTGTGGATGCTCTGATGGGTGAGACACTGGATTTTTTGGAGCGGAACAGGGAAATTCAGTTGCCCGGGCCCTTGTCGTGTCCTGAGCTAAGAGAATCACTCTATGGGAAGGCAATATCAAAGCGTGATGCACCGGATGCTCAACACGCGCCCCCGGGACTTTGTTGATACAACAAACCCGGTGGACGCAACCTCGCAGCCGGAGCCGCGCAGAAAATCGGGTAAACTAGACGGGATGGCTACCATCCAGCGCAGGAAGAGTGTTACAGCCAACATCGGCAGTGTCCGCGTGGGCGGCGATGCGCCTGTTGTTGTGCAGTCAATGACCAATACCGATACGGCCGACGTTCAGGGCACAATCCAGCAGGTAGCGCAGTTGGCGCGGGCCGGCTCCGAACTGGTTCGCGTCACGGTGAACAACGATGCTGCAGCAAAAGCGGTCCCGGCCATTGTGGAGGGCCTTGCGAACCAGAACATTCATGTTCCCATCATCGGCGACTTCCACTATAACGGGCACCTCCTGCTGACGAAATATCCTGATTGCGCCAAAGCGCTGGCCAAGTACCGCATCAATCCCGGTAACGTCAGCGTGGGCCGCAAGGACGACAATAATTTTCGCGCCATGGTGGAAGTGGCCATCAAGAACGACAAGCCGGTGCGCATCGGCGTGAACTGGGGATCGCTGGACCAGCAGTTGCTCACGCGCATGATGGACGAAAACTCGCGCCTGCCGGAACCCAAAGACGCGCGGGACGTCACGATGGAGGCGATGGTGGTAAGCGCGCTGCGCTCGGCGGAAATCGCCGAGGATACGGGCCTGCCCCACAACCACATTCTGCTCAGCGCCAAGGTGAGCGGCGTGCAGGACCTGATCGACGTTTACCGCAATCTGGCCGGCCGTTGCGATTATCCGCTCCATCTGGGACTCACAGAAGCGGGTATGGGCGCCAAAGGCATTGTCGGCAGTACAGCGGGCCTGGCGGTTCTCCTGCAGGAAGGCGTTGGCGACACCATCCGCGTTTCGCTCACGCCGGCGCCGAACGGCAACCGGGCGGAAGAAGTGATTGTTGCCCAGCAGATTCTGCAGTCTCTGGGGATTCGCAGTTTTACCCCGCAGGTAACGGCCTGTCCCGGATGCGGCCGTACTACCAGCACTTTCTTCCAGGAGATGGCGGAGCAGATCCAATCCTACCTGCGGGACAATATGCCGGCCTGGAAACAACGATATCCCGGAGTGGAGGAACTTAAGCTGGCCGTGATGGGCTGTGTGGTGAATGGTCCGGGAGAATCAAAGCATGCCAACATCGGAATCTCACTTCCGGGCACGTTTGAAGAGCCCAAGGCGCCCGTGTTTGTTGACGGCCGGCTGCTTACAACGCTCAAGGGCGACCGTATCGTGGCTGAATTCATTCAGATTCTGGATGAATATGTAGAGTCGCGCTATGGCACAGGCTCCGGCAAATCTCACGAGGGCG
>JBLMYN010000016.1:0-4775 GCA_050258305.1 Actinomycetota bacterium | reverse complement strand
AAGTCGACGCAGGGATCAGCGGTTTTGTCGATGGCGGACGCGTCAAAGCTGGGAATCTGCTTCATCTCAGCGCCATGGGTCTTGGCAGTAGAGGTTGTTTGGGCCTTACTCACCTGGGGCAGAGCCAGGCAGGTGGCCAGAAAGGCCAATAGGAGCGTCAGGGGTTTGCGCATTTGAATTTTTAGCCTCAAAAGAAAACGGACTCAGTAGTTCGTTCTGCAGCCGATTCGGTCTTTACGAGCAAACGAACATTGTAGACGGAGATCGCGGCGTCTGGATAGTACAGGAAATCGCGCTGATTTTGGGGGAGCAATCACAGAATCACAAAGGGCCGGCTTGCGCGCCGAGCTGCATGCAACAGGAGCATGACAGCTGTTTGTTCAGATTGACACCTTCAGTGGTGTGGAGCGAAACGAGCAAACATGCAGGCTTGGCAGCGAGGCCGGCTTGCGCGCCGAGCTGCATGCAACAGGAGCATGACAGCTGTTTGGTTCAGATTTGCACGTCAGCGGTGTGGAGCGAAGCGACAGAATCAAAAGATCCGGAAGTGGATGGTCAGGTACTTCTTTGGATTCTGACGTATCGCCTTGATCAGCGTGCGAGTTTCCATCATCAACTGGTTTGTATTGTTGTAGAGCGCAGGATCTTTCAGGATGCGCCCGGCGCTGCCCTGGCCGGCTTCCAACTGGTCAGCGATGCGCGAGACTTTATCCATGGTGTTATGCAGCTTCCGGGCAAACTCCTGATCTTTGGCGAGCAAGCCGAGAGCGCCTTTGCCGGCGTTGACGTCGTCCATCAGTTTGTTGGCTTTGGCCAGGGTCTGGTTGGCATTGTTGTAGATGGCGTCGTCCTTCAGGAACTTGCCTGCGCTGCCTTTACCGGCGTTGATGTCATCCACCAGACGATCGAGTTTGTCCACAGCGTCATTGGCCTTCCGGTAGAGGGTGGGGTCGGCAAAAAGTTTGCCGATGGTCCCCTTGCCGTTGCTGACGTCGGCAACCAGGCCCTGAACCTGATCGACCAGCGTGTTTACTTTCTTGAGCAGAGTTGGATCGTAGATGACGCCGTGCAGCGTGCCCTTTCCGCTCTCAACCTCTGAGACGATGCGGTCCAGGCGTTTAACGAGCTTGTCCATGTTCACGAGCGTGCTCTGGCTGCTGCGGACCACGTCTTCGATTCCGGGAGCGTTCTCATGCGGCAACTCGTCGCCATCGGAGATTAGCGGCGCCTGCGGCGGTTGCTGATTCTCAATGTCGATGAACGACTCGCCGAGCACGCCGGCGGTCTTTACGGTAGCCGTGCTGTCCTTGTGGATAAGGCGGGCGAAATCCCGGTTGATCTTCATCGTTACTCTTACCGGGGTCTGGGGCCTGTTGGCAACTACGCGCACGCTGCTCACATTGCCCACGGGAACACCCTGCAGATCAACAGGCTGGCCGTTACGCAGGCCTTCCGCGTTGTCAAAATAGGTGACCAGCGTGATTTTGCGGGTAAAGATGCCGGCCGTTCCGCTCATCAGGAAAACCAGAATGGCGAGAACGACCGAAGCGACAACCACGGTTATCCCGACGCGGAGTTCAGACCACCTGAGTTGCTTTTGGCTCGGCAATTGAGTGTAGTCCTAGACAAAAATCATAACAGAAAGCCTTCAAACTGCCGCAACCCAAATGGCGGGAGAGATGCGAAGAGAAGGCTGTTACATGGGGCATGTCCGGCCGCATTTGAGCATCACGCGGCTTTCCATGTTCGCGAACAAAGACACGCAAACAGGTAGGAGAAGGCGGCACAGGCGAGTGTAACCGTCAGTCCAAAGTGAATGGCGATGACCATGGCCATCACGGACCCCAGCACGCTGGCGGCGGCGTTCAGGGCCCACGCCCATTCGACGGTATTGACCAGCCGCAGGCCGGTTGGAAACGGCATGCCCATGAAGAATCCCAAGGGCACCAGAATGAGGCCGCTCAGCAGCAGCTTCAAAAAGAACGCATAACCTACAGTGGCAGAAAGCAGCCACGGGACCAGCACAAGATCCAGGGTAATTACAGCAGTGATGATGGCCAGCAGGCCGAGCAGCCTGTGCGCTCCCGGAATGTATCGCCTTGCGGCGATGCTGCCGGCGCCGCTTGAAAGCAAGAGAAGAAACACGACAACGGTGAGCGCGTAGGTAGGATGTCCAAGAAACAGCACAAAGCGCTGAATCAGGGAGATCTCCACCAGAATATAACCGAAGCCCAGAGCGATAAAGTAAAGCAGGGCGGGCAAGGCGGGCCGTGCAGTTCCAGGTTCGCGGCCGTGAAGCGCCAGCGGCAGAATCAGGAACGCCAGCACGGCCAGCAGGGAGATGATCAAAAGCATCCCCAGAACCACGACTCCGAGATTGATGCGCCAATCCATCCCCTTGCCGGTTCCGGCAAGAATGTTCTTCAGTATGTAACCCGTTTTCAGAGTGAAGAAGAAAAACGGCGCGTTATCGTCTACGGGGCCCACGTTGTAGGCGTAATGGCGGGCGAATTCCCGGGGATGATTGGAGTCAATGAGTTTCTGAAACACCTGTGCTGCTGCGGGAAGGGGTTGCAGTCCGGTGTGTTGCGGATCGGGATTGAGCCAGACCAGATTCGGATTGGCGGCTACATGAGCCGCCACCGCGTTGTATTCGTCCGGTGTAAATCCAGATTTCTTGGCCAGAACCAGCACAGGACGGCCGTCTTCATTCAGGCCTCCGTCGGCAACAATCACGAAGTTGTTTCGAGGATTGCTCACGCCGAGCTGGTGGAGCGCTTCAATACCTTGCGAAACCACCCTGAGCGCCTCGCGCGGGCGGCGAAACTCCCAGCGTGTAATGGCAATCATGCCGTCAGGGTTGAGGTGATCGAAGTATTCGCGGAAGGCGTCTGTGGTATAGAGATTGTTTTCGCTCAGTGCGAACGCGCCCGCTGCGGTGGAAGCCCAGGTATCCACCAGCGTCATCTGCACCACGTCGTATTTGTCGCGCGAACTGCGGATGTAGGAGCGCCCGTCCTGAATGTGAATGTGGACTTGCGGAAGATCATAGAGATGGTACGTGTAGTCGGCGTAAGCGCCGCGCATTATGTCATTGACAATGATTGGATTGATTTCAATCCCGGTCACATTGGGACTTCCGTTCGCCACGGCGCGCAACACGTCCACGCCCCCGCCGGGCCCAATGATGGCGAACGTTCCGTGTGGACGCAATACGTTGGCCACGGATGGCGCGGCAGCCATCAGGCTCTTTTTCCAGTTGAAGCTGCCCTGCCCGGGAATGCCGCTGTGCGAAGGCGCTGGACTTGCAGGCTGATCCTGGTCCCATTTGGCCGGATCCACGTTCATGATGGCGCTGGTGGCATCGGCGTCGATGACCACGTACCGCGAACCATGCTGGTTGTCCACTTCAATTCTGGAGATCGCGTTCCACTTGGCAAACTCCACCCACCTGGTGTCGCGCAGCATGCCTTTGGCATAGATCACGTCCATCCTGTCGCCGTGATGGACCCAGACGAGGAAGGCGGCCGCGAGGAGAGCAAGACCCCAGGCGGCGCGGCCGATTTTGCGGCTGCCTGCCCAGAGCCCTCCCGCAGAAGCCATGACCACAGAGCACAAAAGCAGGGCGTCAGGCGCGCCAATGGTATTCAGCAGGGGAACCACAGCCAGGCAGGCCGAGGCGCCGCCGGCGAGATCGGCTCCGTATAGCAGGGAGATAGCGCCGGTCGAGCGCGCAAAAAGAACAGAAAACAGCAGTCCTGTAAAGAAGAACGGCACCGCCGTGGCCAGATAGATGATGGTCAGCTTTCCGAAATTCGCACCCGTGACCTGCAGTGACACAGGCGTGTGCAGGACAATCCAGACGACCGCCGGAATGGAAAGAGAACTAAGAATGCAGATCAACGTCCCCATGGAGCCCAGATCAAAGCGCATGAGCCAGTCGCGCCGGATGTGGGCAAAAACTCCTCCTGAACCCAGGCCAAGGAGCGCAACGGAAATCGCGAAAAACGCAAAGTGGTAGAAAAGGACCACGCTGAAAAGCCGCGTCATGGCCAGTTCAAGCAGCAGACTTGAGAAGCTGACCATGGCGACAGCCAGCATCACTGTCCGGGGGACAAGCTGGGCCGAAACAGGCTGGGTTTCCGGGGTAAGGGCCGTCTGGGACATCCCGCTTAGGGTAACCTCAGGCTTCCAGGATGACAAACGCTATGGCCTGTTCTGCCGTGTGGCTAAGGGACAGGTGTACCCGGTTGGCCCCCAGGCGAGCGGCAAATTCAGCCGCTTTACCGCTCAGACGCAGCGCCGGTCTGCCACCCGGTTCCCGGAACACTTCGAGGTCGTGCCAGGTGACCCCGCGCCTCAGGCCGGTGCCAATCGCCTTCATTCCGGCCTCTTTGGCGGCAAACCGGGCTGCCAGCCGCTCGGCGGAATTCGCCTTGGAAGTGCAATATCGGACCTCTTCAGGAGTAAAGACACGGGCCAGAAAGCGGTCGCCAAACCGCTCCCGAGCAGCCCTGATCCGGGCCACCTCAGCCACATCAACCCCTGTGCCTACAATCATTTGCGCGACTCCCAAGGTACCACAACCAGAGGGCCTGGGCGGCGTACGTTAGAGCAATTTCACCAGAGACAACTTTCACTGCTGTGAGTATAATGTGCCTGCGGTTTTCGAGAAGCGTTGTACAGAGGTTCTGCACCCCAGCACACCTGCCTGCACTACCTGGAGAAAAGCGCAAATTCAGATATAAGGAATGCGTGTAACACAATGGAACAAG
>JBLMYN010000015.1:0-4323 GCA_050258305.1 Actinomycetota bacterium | reverse complement strand
GGATGTGAAGGTGGTGCAGGAGCTGCTGCGGCACGCCTCGGCGAAGGTGACGCTGGACATTTACGCGCAGGCGCTAACGCTGGCCAAGAGAGCGGCGCAGCGCAAAGTAGTGCAGATGATTTCGGGGAGAATCTCCGTGTACCGCGAGTGTACCGCGGGATTTTGGGGCGTCGGCCTAAATGGTTGAAAAGATCTGGCGTCCCCGACGGGATTTGAACCCGTGTTACCGCCGTGAAAGGGCGATGTCCTAGGCCGGGCTAGACGACGGGGACGCGTATCGCTGAGGAAGGCCAGTTCAGCTCCACAACCGCGACTGCTACAATCACCTTGCTCCAAGCGCGACAGCTTAAGGCGCGTTGCGCAACATCGTTTCCCGTGCTGCGCAGCCCCTAAACCGGGCTGGATTCGATAGTAACAGAATGGATAAGAACTCAGCAACGAACCGCACCCACCTGTGCTTTCGCCAGAACATACCGGCATAAGCATGTGCACAAAATGCACGAGTCGTGCGTTATTCCTCTGGAAATCTGCAGCACCGGACTACTGTTGAGATGAAAACTCATGAAGCCGTGTCGAGACCCGACCAACGAACCGCCATCCTGCTCGGCGCTTCCGGCCTGGTTGGCGGATTCTGCTTACGCGCCCTGGTGGATGATCCTGGTTACGCGCGGGTGATGGTCTTTGGGCGACGCCAGCCTGCCGGTGTCACGCATGCCAAGGTGTCGCAACGGATCGCCGATCTGGCAGGTATAACGGCCGCCGAGTTTCTTGGCGCGCAGGATGTTTTCATCGCTCTCGGCACAACGATTCGCAAAGCGGGTTCACAAGCGGAGTTTCGCCGCATTGATCTGCAAATGCCGCTGCGTCTCGCATCCGAAGCGGTCACCGCAGGCGCCGAACAACTTGTGATCGTGTCGTCAGTCGGTGCGGACCCGGGCAGCAGGAATTTCTACTTGCGCACCAAAGGAGAACTCGAGCAGCAACTCGCCACGCTGCCGTTCAAAGCCATTCATATCCTGCGGCCGAGCCTGCTGACCGGGAAACGCGCCGAGTTCAGGCTGGGAGAGGTGTTGGCGATGGGAATTGCTCCGGCGCTCAACCTCCTTACGCGCGGGCCGTTTCGCCGGTATCACTCGGTAAGCGCGGAGCTTGTCGGAAAAGCCATGGTGGCGGCAGTCAGATCCCGAAAGGCTGGAACCTTTATCTATGAATACGGCGAAATCATGAAGCTGGCGCGCGCCTGAACAAACGCTTGAATCCTCCGGGCGGGAAGGGAAGCTCTGCTCCGCTCAGCGGTTTTTTCAGGCAGGGAGTGTGGATAGCTCGGCGTTGGCTCCGCAAATCACCACTCCCACGCGCTCTGCAGGATGAGGCTGATAGACGCCGGACAGCAGCGCCGCCAGTGCGGTTGCTCCTCCGGGTTCGGCAATCACGCGCATCTTCTGCCACAGGAGGCGTTGTGCATTGACGATCTGTTCATCGCTCACCAGGGACACACGCTGCACGAAACGCCGAGCGATCGGAAACATCAGTTCTCCCACGCGCCGCGCGCCCAGCGAGTCGGCGGCAATTCCGCCGGTTTCAACTTCCACGACCCGGCCCGCCTCAAGTGCTTTAAATAAAGATGGCGCCCGCTCCGGTTCTACGCCGATGACGCGAATCCGGTCCTGATACCAGGCAGTGATGCCGCCGATCAGCCCTCCGCCGCCCACACCGACCAGGAGGCTCTCAAGCCCACGCACTTGTTCTTCAAACTCCATACCCAGCGTTCCCTGGCCGGCGAGCACACGCGCATCGTCGTAGGCGTGAATTTCCATGGCTCCGGTCTGCGCGGCACGGTCCCTGCTGGCAGACAGCGCCTCTGCGTAATCGCGTCCCACTACGTTGACAGCAGCTCCATACTGTTTCAGGCGCTCAATCTTGTTTGGAGAAGAGATGGCAGGGACAAAGATCTCAGCGCGGTGGCCGAGCTGACGGGCTGCGTAAGCGACGGCGGCGCCATGGTTGCCTCCAGATGCGGCAATCACACCGGCATCCGGCGCCTGCGAACTCAGCAGGCAGTTGAAAGCGCCGCGCGGCTTGAAGGATCCTGTGTGCTGCAGCCCCTCAAGCTTAAGAAAGATCCTGGCGTTGATTCCAAATGCGCCGTCTTCGAGTGCTATCACGGGAGTACGCCGGACATGGCGCGAAATGCGACGCGCGGCATCCTGAATCTCAATCCTTGAGACCATGTTGCCTGCGTTGGCAATGGCCAGAGATGCCATGAGAACCTCCTGGGACAGCTTCTTTGCGCCTGAAGAACTATAGCTCATCGCTGCCTCTCCGGCTCGAGCGGTTCGGTCGGGGAGCGGCGCAAGTAGCCCCCGGGGTCGATTGGAAAGTTTAATCCTCCGGACTGGCTTGCACTGTCATAGGCCTTTGTTTTCAACAGCTTCTCTCAATTCTGTCGACAAACCCCATAAGTCGGAACAGAATATATAGCCTGGGAGGTTTGTGAAAGCTGGTTTGTCGATAAGACGGATGATCTGCCTGGTTCGTGTGCTGATTCTGGGGATGGCGTGTTCCGCCCTGGCCTTGGCGCAGGGAGCGGAGCATGCCCAGTCGCCGATCGATGCTGAGGGCGGTTTTCTCGCCAACCAGGGTGCGCAGCCGCGCTTTCAATCGGCCAGCAAGATTTCAGGTCAGGCGGCGCTCGCGCTGCGCGAGCAGCGCATTGTGAGCGTTCCTCATTTCACCGGTTCGTTCGCGTTTGGCGGACAGACATTTCCATTCAATGTTGTCGGCGCAGATCCACACGCCGGCGGAATTACCAGGATCCCGACTCAGCTCAAGCCCGTAGCGCTTTTGTTCGAAGGCTATGAAGATGATAAAGGTGAGCCCATTGTGCTGAGCCCTGAACCTGTTGTGATGAGCGTGAGGAACTCGCCGAATTTCCGCTCAGCACAGTACCAGACCGGATTCACGCAGTTCGCTGACGCTGTGCAGCGGGCGCAGTTCTATAACAGCATGTCGGCGGACTGGCACACCCTGCTGGAAATGCCGGCGATTCTCAAGCCGTTGATCATGGTGGTGCCGAAGAACTCCGCCAGGGTGTTTCGTAACCCCAGTACCGGAGCGGTCTATGCGATTGTGGATACAGATTTCTTCGTCTCGCAGTTGAATACCATGGTGCAGATGGAAAACCTGCGGGTTGACGGCTTGCCGATCATCCTGACCCGCAACGTAATGCTTGCGCCGGACGCCGACGTAAAGCGCTGCTGCGTGCTCGGTTTCCACACGGCCTTTGATGCAGGACTGGTGAAGAGCACTCCCATGGTGCAGACTCTGGTCTGGGCAAGCTGGATGGATCAGGGAATCCTTGGGCCGGGAATTTCCGATGTAACAGCCATGAGCCACGAGATTTCCGAGTGGGTGAATGACCCGTTCGGCACCAATACGGTTCCGGCGTGGCAGTATCCCAATGCTTCACTTGGCTGCCAGAACAATCTTGAGACCGGGGACCCGCTGGCGACCATGCCTGATGCCGGTTTCCCGGTGAATATCGACGGCGCAACTTTCCATCCGCAGAATGAAGTGCTCCTGCCCTGGTTCACGCGCCAGCCTTCTGATGCGATTGACCACGATTACAGCTTCCCTGACGCATCTCTGGTCACCGGACCTTCGCAAGCCTGCACGGTACACTAGTTCTTCCTTTCTGAGTTTGGCCGCGATTCGTGCGCCGCAGGGAAGGATGGGCACCCAGGCGAACCTGTGCCCCTGAAACGGTCTGGAGCGGTAAGTTGCCGTGAACCGGGGGGCTTTCAGGGCACCTTACCACTCCTGCGGGGAAGACCGGGTTTTTGCGACATCCGGCTCTTTTCAGTTTGCTCAAGGCGCGAGATGCGGGCGGCCCGGTGCGAACTGTCGCTTTCATCAAGCTCAACCAGGAGCGCTGGAACGAAAGCGGAAGAACAGGAGCTATTAACGTAGGAACGTCTGTGCGGGGCGTTCTTGCACAGAATCTTCCATGATTTTTTCTGCGGCACAGTTCGTGCAATTAGCACCAAGTTCGACTGGCCAGCCGGATGCAAATGCGACCGCAGGGACGGAAGGTTTACAATGATCCGCTGCTTCCACTGAAAGGCCTGGGCAATGCACAAATCCATCATTTTCCTGCTTTCGATTTCCCTGATTACTACTGCCGCTTCTGCGGCCCCGGCAAGGGCGCACTATGAACTGAAGCAAAAGTTCACTTTGGGCGGCGAGGGCTTCTGGGATTACCTTACCTATGATCCTGCGGGCAAGCGCCTTTTCATTTCTCACGGAACCCACGTTGTGGTGGTG
>JBLMYN010000014.1:0-4075 GCA_050258305.1 Actinomycetota bacterium | reverse complement strand
ACGCAGGTTCACAATCTCGCGAATCGCCGGGACCAACTTACTCGGATCTGCCGCACTCCGCACCGCGAAAGAAACGTCCTGGCCCGCGCTGGGCACGTACAGTGTCGGTCCGATCTGGCGCCTCAGATTCTGGTACTTGGCATTCCCTACTACTCCGACGATGCGGTAGCCAGGTCCCCGTGGCTTCCTGGGATTTTCTGGCAGCGAGTCCTCCAAATGCCGCCCTACCGGATCCACGTTGGCAAAGAACTTTCTGGCAAACATTTCGTTGACAATCGCCGGCATCGGCGGCGATTTGGAATCTTGATCCACTCCCGGCGGCAGATCGGCCGCTGCCGCCGCCACGGCGAAATCAGCGGAGGAAAAATCGCGTCCTGACAACAGAGGAACTCCCATGGACGCAAAGAATCCCGGGCCTACAGGCAGATAGCCGGCTAAAGGCTTTTCATTCTCAGGGGTGCCCGGAAGATGAAAATCTGTCCTTGAGTAGCTGTGGCCCAGAAGCGGAAACCATGAATAGCTGACGGACGTAACGCCGGGCAGCGCGGCAAATTTCCCCCTCAATTCGCGGTAAAGGCCATCCACCTGATTTGGTTTGTAACCGGCCAGCGTAGGATCAATCTCAAACACAAGGAGATTGCGGGGATCGAAGCCGAGCTGCGTGTTCTTCAGATTGCGCAAAGTCCTCACCATCAGGCCGGCACTTATCAGCGCAACGATGGCAAGGGCAACCTGCGCCACCACCAGGACGTTGCCAGGGCTGTACCAGCGGCCTGGTCCGCCGCCATCGGAACTGCCGTTTCCAACTTTGAGCGCAGGAGTAAGGTCCACGCGCAAGGTTCTCAGGGCTGGTACAACTCCGACCATCAGCGCCGTCAATAGCGAAACGATAAAAGCGAAAAGGAGGATCCGGACATCAAGATGCGGCATAAACGGTGGCGGGCCGGAATCTTCCGTCTGCGGCAGAAGCAGGAGCAATCGCCCGGTCCACTGCGCCAGCAGCAGCCCCAGCAGGCCACCGATCACAGCCAGGAGCGCGCTCTCCATCAAGACCTGTGACAGAATGCGTCCTCGCCGCGCGCCTAGTGTGAGCCGCACGGCAACCTCGCGGGTGCGGCGGGTGGCGCGTGCCAGCAGGAGCCCTCCGATGTTTGCGCAGGCAATCAATAGCACCAGGCCTACCGCCATCATCAGGATGTACAGCGGCTGAAGAGTATCTCCACGGCCCCCAGTCAGTCCCTGCTGCGCGGGGATGAGGTCCATCCCTGGCCGGTCGCCTGCCTTGAAGAGCGGTTTTTGACCGTGCTCCATTTCGTTGATGAAGAGCAGGTTCACCGCGGCTTCTGCCTGCTTTCTCGAGATGCCGTCGCGCAACCGTGCAACAATGACTACCCACCACGATCCCGCATCGTTCTCGTCAGGAGTGAACCGGGGAATCAGGCGAGCTCTGATGGAAAGCGGCAACCAGAAATCAGAGTGTCTCCCTGGCGCCAGGTCCTGGAAGCCCCGTTCCGCGACGCCTACGATTGTGCAAGGCAAGCCATTCAGCCTCACCGTCCGACCGACCACATCCGTTGAGCCGCCGAAGGCGCTCTTCCAGTACTCGTAGCTGAGCACGAGAACTGGCGCCGCCTTCTCGGAATCATCGTCCGGCTGCAGCGTGCGGCCGAGCGCAGACCGCACGCCGAGGGTTGGGAAAAAATCGCCGGAAACAAGACCTGCATTGTTAACGATGGTGGCGGGGCCGTTGCCGCTCAGGTCAATTTCAGGAGCGCCGGCCCACCCCGCCACCCCGGAAAACAGGCTGGATTGCGAACGCATGGTATTCAGCCAGGGCAGCGAGAATGAACAATCATTGCTGGACGGGCTGTTCTGAGGACAATCGCCATATGTGCTTTGGCTGTGCAACTTCGGGCGATTCTGCGCATGCCAGCGCAACAACACCAGTTCCTGGGGATGGCTTGCCGGCAGCGGCCGGAACAACACAGCATCAATCATGCTGAAAATAGCCGTGTTCAGGCCAATCCCTGCAGCCAGCGTAATCACCACAGTCATGGTGAACAGCGGTGTCTTGCGCAACAACCGCCATGCATAACGCGCATCCTGGACCAGTACTTCGGCAAAATGCGTCCAGCGGGTCTCGCTCACGCGTTCCCTCGTCTGCTGCACGCCGCCGAAGGCGATCAGCGCCTGGCGGCGCGCCTCATCGCCGGGTATGCCGGCCTGGACGTTCTTGCGGATCTCGGTTTCCAGATGGAAAGCCATCTCGTCCTGCAGATCGACATCGCTCCGTTTCCCCAACAAGCTTTGCAAGCGTGCACGCAGTGACATATTCGAAGCTCCTTGCGATTACTCGTATCTGAGCGCCACCAGCGGATCCACTTTGGTGGCCCGCCGCGCCGGGATCCAGCAGGCAACAACGCTGACGATCAGTAGAAGAACCGATACAGCTATCAAAGTCACAGGATCGCCGCCTTTCACCCTGTACAGAAGGCTTTGCAGCAGGCGCGAGGCTCCCAGTGAAGCCGCGCAGCCGGCTAGCGTCCCGACCAGCGCCAGAATGAGGCCATGGCGAATCACCATGCCGAGCACATGATTGCGCTGCGCGCCCACCGCCATCCGTATCCCGATCTCACGCGTACGCCGCGTGACCTCGTAGGAGAGCAGGCCGTAAATGCCGGCGCAGGCCAGGATCACGGCCAGCACGGCAAAGAAGCTGGAGAGCTGCGCCACCAGCTTTTCCATGAACACCTGCTGATCGATCTGCTCAGATTCGGTGGACACGCGGTATATCGCCAGGTTGGAATCCCGGCGGGTGACGATGGCGCGGATGGCACTGACCAGTTGCCTGGGATCACTTGACGAGCGGATGGAAAACCCGGCCGTGCCCACCCATGGCATGTACATGGTTGGCGCGATATCGCTGCGGAGATCGTAATACTTTGCGTCGCCGGCCACTCCCACGATCACCCAGCCCGGTCCACGCTGCTTTCCCGGTTCCTCCGGCAGCGTTTCGTCAATGTGTTGTCCCAGGGGATTTCGTCCCGGAAGAAACCGCTTAACGAAGGTCTCATTCACGATCACGGGGAGCGGCGGTGATTTTGGGTCCACGTCTTTGCCCGGAGGCAGGGCGGCGCGCGCTGCCTGAATGGCAAAGTCCGGAGCCTCAAAGTCGCGCCCCAGTTTCAATGGCAGGCGCATGACCTGAAAGAAATTCGGCCCGACGGGAAGAACATCAGCGTCAGCGTGAGTGCTGTCCGGCGTCCCCGGAGGATGAATATCCGTGTCCCACTGGCTGCCTCCGATCAGGCTTGCCCACGAGTACGTGACAGATTGCACGCCCGGCAGCGCAGCGAAGCGCTGCTGCAAGTCGCGATAGAGGTTGTCGAGTTGCGTGGGCTGGTAACCGGCCTGCTGTGGGTTCAGGGAAAAGACGAGTACGTTCGTGGGATCAAATCCCAGGTCGACGCTCTTCAGGTTCCGGAGAGTCCGCACCAGCAAACCCGCGCTCACCAGAGCGATGATGGCCAGCATCACCTGCACCACGACCAGCGCATTCCCCATGCTGTACCAGCGGCGGCGGGAATCGGAGATATCACCCGCGCCACCCCCTGACTTCAATGCGGGCGTAAGATCCACGCGCAGGCTGCGAAAAATGGGGGCCAGGCCGAAGAGAATGGCCGTCCCAACTGACACAGCCAGCGTGAAAGCAAGCACGCGAGTATCGAGTTGCGGGCTCAGCGAGGAGCGGGAGTCCCCGTTGTGGGAAAGCACCAGCCAGGCGCGGGCTCCCCATCGGCCGATGAGAATTCCCAAAGCGCCACCGGCCAGGGAGAGCACGAAGCTCTCCATCAGCAACTGCAAAACCAGGCGCGAACGCTTTGCGCCCAGCGTGAGGCGCACAGCCATTTCCCGCGTGCGTCCTGTGGCACGGGCCAGCAACAGGCCGCCAATGTTGGCACAGGCGATCAGCAGGACCAGAGCTACGGCTCCCATGAGCACAAAGAGCGGTTGTGCGGTCCGCTCACGCTGCCCCAATGCGCTTTGCGCCGGGGCCAACTCAAGCCACGGGTCG
>JBLMYN010000013.1:0-4242 GCA_050258305.1 Actinomycetota bacterium | reverse complement strand
GTCTAAACGGGCGAAAACTGCGAAGAGCTCATCAGATGAACCACCAACTGCGGGGTTTGGGCTCATCTTTGCGGCGTCGGCGGGTTTTCCAAGCGCCAGCCACTATCCTATGACGATCAGTGATGAAATGCAACAGAGACTGTGCATGAGATTCAAAAAATCTGATGAGCCCCCCGTTTCCATCTCAAAAGCTAAAGTTGTGAACGATTCGCTCGTGTAACTCTTTGTTCCACAAGCACCTTAAAACCTCTTCACGCCATTGCAGCGGATAAGAAAACGTAGCGTCATAGCTGGAAATAGTTCATTGTCCATTCGGGCACTGTACCTGCTCTTGCGCCCTCGCGCCATCAGGAAGAACTCCTGCGCAAGCCGCGCAGGACCTTCGGTAAGTTTCCCCAAAGCGCGCCCGGAGCATCTCAAGTGGCACAGTGCGCATGCGCGGTCGTACATGCTGCCTAAGAAGGCAAGAGCCCATGGTATCGAACGAGTCCACAAAACCGGCGCCTTTCCCGCCGGAGAGATTTGTTGCTGAAGTATTCTCGGAGCTGGATGAGCGGACAATCCGGACCCGGTGGCAACACCTGAACGTGGTGCTTCGCCTCAGCATGCTGAGCGGACTTCCCATGCAGCTTGAGGCCACTCTCAGCCTGCTTTGTGACATGGCCGGCGAGATTTCTCCCTTTGACCGTGTGCTGGTTTACTTCTGGGATGAAGCTGCGGAGGACATGTATCTCCGGCAGGTGCGCGGGCTTCCTAAGGGCACGCAGTTGGCCAGTGAAATTTCCACCGGAAATGTCGTAAACCTCTGGGCCGTAAAGTATGGCCGCCCGCTTCTGATCACGCAGGGCCATCACCTCCAGGCTGATGCTCTGCTGGATATCATGGGCGCGGCTTCCGCCCTGGCAGTGCCGCTTTTTGTGAGCAACCGGGTTATGGGCTCACTGCAGCTGTTTTCATCGCGACAGGACGCCTTTCAGCGCGACGATGCCCAGCTTCTCTGGATCCTGTCACTCGTATCAGAAAACCTTCTTACCCGTGAATACGCAAATGAAGGGCTCCTGCGCTTCGCGTTTACAGATTACCTGACCGGGCTCAGGACGCGCGGTTACTTTGAACAGCAGCTTGAGCTGGAGTTCAAACGCGCCGAGCGCCGCAAGCAGAAGTTCGCGTTGCTGATGATCGATATCGACCACTTCAAGCGCTTGAATGACACTTTTGGACATCACGTGGGTGACCAGATCCTGCGCGACGTGAGCTCGATTCTGGTGAGCGACATGCGCGAGGTGGACACGGTGGCTCGTTACGGCGGCGAGGAATTCGTCATCATCCTGCCCGAGACCACGCAGGCCGGAGCCCTCTACGTGGCCAACCGCCTGCTCCGCGCGGTTGAACAGGCCAAATTTTTTGCCGGCTCGCCCCATGAGATTCAGCATCTCACGATCAGCATCGGTGTGGCCGGCTATGACAGCGATGCTCAGTTCAAGCGTGACCTGATCGAGTTCGCCGACGCGGCGCTGTATGCGGCCAAGCATGCGGGACGCAACCGCGTGGTCGCCTATTCAGAACTTGCCGAGCAGACGCGAAAAGAAGTTTCCTGAGGATTTGCATGGGTTTCAGCGGTATGCATCCATCCGGCCCCAACCGTGGCTCGCGGGCGCCGCAGAGCACCTTCAACGAACACGCGCGTCCGAGGGCCTGGCGTGTGATTCATGCCTGCGAATACGTCCGTGATGTTCTGCCCGTGGTGGAAGGCCAGGTTGCCGCCGGCATGCGCCCGTACATCGTGACACCACAGGGTGAAGGCGCCGCTGAGTTGTATCTCTCCGGACGCGGGCAGGACCAGCCCCGCGCCCTCTCCCTGCTTCGCTCCTGGCAGGACGTGCGCAACTGGCGCAAATCACTTCTTGATTGCTCGCCGGAAACCGCGGCCGAGATTGTCCATGCGCACTCATTCTCTGCCGGTATGGCGGCGGTACGGAGCATCGGCGGGGTCGTCTACGGCCTGCACGATTGTATTGAAGATCTCGCAATCTCCGCCGGTCAGTGCGAATCCGGGAGTTGGATGGCGCGGTCCTTCCGCGTGGCAGAACAATTTGTCCTGAGCCGGGCTGCCGCCGTGGTTGTGCACTCTCTGGGAATGCATGAGGCAGCGCTGGAGCGCGGCGCGCTTCCTGAGAGCGTCTTCCTTATTCCTGAGCCCTTGTCTGCGGAAGAACACGTCCCGTCGGCAGATTCCGCCGCACCCGATTTTCTCCAGCAGCGCTTCGGGCTGTCACCCCGGTCAGTTACATTCCTTGTGCCAGAGTTCGCTATTCCCGGCGCCACGGACCTCGAAGCCGGACAGATGATGCTGCTTGAGAGTATGGCCCTGACCAGTCCTGAAAACCCACAGTTCTGCTTCCTGCTGCAGGGCGTGGAGACGGAAAATCTGCGGAACTCCGTCGCCCGATGCGCCTCGCGCCTGGGTGTTGGCGAAAAGGTCTTCCTGGTGGGGCCGCAGGATTCCGCGGGGGCGTGGCAGCGCGGAGACGTGATTATTGCCGGCGGTGGTCCGCCTTCCAATCCCTCCATGGCGCGCCGCTCAAACGACATTTGCCTGCGTGCTCTTTCGCATGGGAAAACGTTGCTCGCTGCGGACATACCCAGGAATCGGGAGATCAGTCCCGATGGGCGGGGTTGTCTCTGGTTTGAGCATGATAATCCGCGTGATCTCGCCTTCCGGCTTGCCTTTCTGGGACGCAACCCTGTATTCCGCATGGCCCTGGCAGCCTCTGGACGCGCACACGTGCTTGAGACCCGCAACAGCACGGTTATTGCCCAGAAATACCATGACGCGTATTGCTACGCGTTCAGTCGCAAGAAACTGACGGGCCCCGGCGCGGGAATGCACGCACTCCGACCCGCTGCCAACTGGAGCTGAACTGCAACTGAGCAGAAAGCCCCAAAGGTGCAAGTCCCACGGTGCCTCTACGGGAAACAAAATCATCAGCTAACTCTGATACGCTCTCCGTTCGGATTCCACTATTAACCGTAAACACACCCTGAAAACCCTGCTGCGCCTCTTTGTACGTCAAGAGCCGCAGGACCTTCCTTGGCGTGGTGCGCCCGTTTCCCGGGCCCGGCTAACGGATTTCAAAGGAGAGAGCTTGTGAAAACACATTTTTCGACGTGCAAGCTGCTTTGGACGATTTGTGCGGTGTTTGCCTGCGTCGGCATGGCGCAGTCCCAGATTCGCGTGACCGAAGCCCGGATCGGGTGCCTTGATATTCAAAGAGGGCCAAACCTTACCCGATTCGTGGGCCGCGCCTGTGATGGCAGGATGTCCTGCTCCTACAAGGCCCCCACCGAGGACCAATACAGACGCATGGGCGTGCGGGCAGCCACGCGAACGTTTTGCACCCAGGGAATGGAGATAAAGTACCAGTGCGGCAGAGGCCCTCTTAAAGTCATCACGGTACCCGGGGACGCATGGAACCACGGCCCGGCGGAGCTGTTCTGCGAAGCTGCGCCCGCTCCCGCTCCCGGGCGGCCGCCTCAGCCTCAACCTGACGTCATCACTGTGAGCCGGGCGCGGATCGGCTGCCTGGACATTCAAAGAGCGCCAAACCTCACAGAACTGGTCGGCCGGGCCTGTGACGGCAGAAAATCCTGTGCGTACAAGGCTCCTACTCCGGATGAATACACCCGCGCGGGAGTGCGCGCGGCAACGCGAACCTTTTGCACCCAGGGAATGGAGATCGTCTTCCAGTGCGGGCACAATGATTTTCAGACGATTACGGTTCCCGGCGACGCGTGGACCCATCCTCCCGCGCAATTGTTCTGCGAAGGCATGCACGCTCCGCCGCCGCTTCTGCCTGACGCCAGCGGAAGGTTGAGGGGATTCGTTGACCTTCACACGCATCCGATGGCGAATCTTGGGTTCGGCGGAAAACTCCTCTATGGCGGAGTGGACGTTGGCTCTCTGCTTCCTGCCGACCCCGATTGCCATCACAACGTGCGTGCCACCAGTGAACAGCAGGCCCTGGGTCACGATAAGTCCACCCACGGCGGGCATGATTTCTTCAGCAACCCGTGTGGCGATGAGCTGCGCAAGGCGGTGATTCACGGCCTCCAATCCGGCCTGCACGGAGCGGACGAGTCAGAGGACGCATATGGGTACCCGACCTTTGCCGAGTGGCCGGTCTGGAACGACCTGACCCACCAGAAGATGTGGGTAGAGTGGATTCGCCGCGCCTATTATGG
>JBLMYN010000012.1:0-5109 GCA_050258305.1 Actinomycetota bacterium | reverse complement strand
CTGCACTACTGAACTAGCGGCCGATGGCGACAATCAATGTGATGTCGTCTCCCTGCTCGCCCGGGCTGAATTCCTGGACCAATCGGACGATCTCCTGCAACAGAGCGTCAGCAGAAAGATTACGGTTGGCGCGCACTAGTGACAACAGGCGTTCTTCGCCGAACTCTTCTTCAACTGAATTGGCGGCTTCGGTCACACCGTCTGTGTAGATGGCCAGAACGTCACCACTGTTCAACTCCGTTTCCACAACGGAGCACTCCCACGTTTCGAACAAACCCAGGACGGTGGCTGTCGCTGTCAAACGATCTATACCTCCGGCGGCGCGTGAGACCAGAGGCGGGTTATGTCCACAGTTGGCATAGAGCAGTTTTCGCGTGTGGTCGTCATACACGCCGAAAAACATGGTGGCATAGTGCGAGGTCTCTGTGTTCTTGACGAAGAGGCGGTTCACGGAAGACAAAAACTGCGGAAGATCGCGATCCGCTACGGCATACATGCTGCGCAGGCTGGCCTGCAGGTTGGCCATCAGCAGCGCGCCGGAAATGCCCTTCCCCGCTATATCCGCCAGCACAAAGCCGACGCGGCCTCCGCCAAGATCAAGGAAGTCGTAGTAGTCTCCGCCAACCGCGCGCGCCTGAATGCATGTACCCGCATAATCCAGCGTCGCCAGAGGTGGTGATTGCTGCGGCAACAGTTTGCTTTGCACGGCGCGTGCAATCTGCATCTCCTGTTGCACCCGGCGGTCAGCCTCCATGCGCTGCGCCATCTGCTCGGCCAGGGTTACGCTCTCCAGCGCCAGCGCTGCCTGGCTTGCAACCGAGCCCAGGAGCTGTTTGTCTTCACGCGAATAAGGCTCCTCAGATAATTTAGCTCCCAGCACAATCAGGCCGAGCCATTCCCCTGAGCGCCCCAGGACCGGAACCAGACATTCCGGACGCAGCCACGCCACTTCAGGCAGGAGCAGTGAAAGGTCACCGTGGCTGGAACTGTCCGCCGGCTCCGCCGTCCTGGCAAGTTCCCTCATTCCCGGAGATGACGGAGAGATTGTGGAAACAGTGAGTATTTCTTTGGGAGCCACGAGCATGGCGTCGTGATCGCGTAGATAGACGGAGACTGCCTGGGGGTGCAGCGCCATTGCCAGCTTGTCCTGCACCAATTGCGCCAGTTCTTTTCGTTCATTGATGTTGCGCACACTGTGCGCAAGCTCCTGCAGGATAAGGTGGGCGTCATACGCTTCGCGGAAGAAGGCCTTGTCTATCCGTTGCGTGCCACGGCGAACTGCAGGTGCGGCAACCCAGGCTAACGCAATGCCGAAGCCTCCACCAATGGACATGGCCAAGCCAGGATGCATCTTGAACATTTGCGACAGGGCGACGCCAAGCAGCACATTGACCGAGATGGCCAGCAACAGAAGCAGCACGGCAAAACCACGCCGCACCAGGACATAACGGGCGCTACGCCGCAGCAGGGCGGGAATTTCCAGCACCTGGTGCTTGACCACTGCATATGCGAACGAAAGCGGCAGCAACGAAAGCAGCGCGATATCCGCCATATCTTCCCAGAACGGCACTCGATAGCCAAAGACGTTGGCGGCGGCATTGGCTAGAACCGCCGGTGTGAGCCCAACCACCGTGCCCCAGAAAAGAACCCGGATTTTGCGCTTCGCCTGTGTGCTTTCCGCGTTGAAAAAATTCCACCCGAGCGCCGCGAATCCCAGGCAGATGGTGCCGTACTCAAAGGCCAGAATCAGGTTCTGGCCGGCCCGTGCACCCAGAGCGTGCGCAAGCAACGGAGGCCAGCGAAGATCTCCGTTGCGCATTCCGAAACAACCGAGTGTCAGCCCGACGGCCGTCGCAGCCCATTTGATCCACGGCAACTTGCGATCGAACGGAGACCGGACAGGAAAGAGCGAAAACAGGAACAGGAATACCGGTCCCGTCAGTCCCAGGAAGACAGATCGGTAGGCCAAGAGAAAACTTCTGAGCCCGGCCGGCGCCAGGCCGTACGCGTCAGGAGCATCGGTAACCGCTACCAGGCAGGCGAACAGCACAGCCAGCCGCCAGGCATGAGGGTCATCGAGTCGCAGAAAAAGCACGCTGAGGCCTACGGCGAGAAAAAGAACCGGATACGAACCTGTAATTTGAGCAGCAACAAGACGGATACCACTGGGAGCGTCTTTGGTCCGCCGGAATGTCGCCCGAACGTCAAACACCTGATCGCGGCGGCGAATTGTAAGCACAACTGTTTCGCCGGGCCGACCGTGGGCCCATGCTGTCAGGACAACGTCCGGCCCGTGCGTGTCCAGACTCCGGCCGTTTACAGCGGCGATTTCATCTCCCGCTTTGAGACCAGCAGCTTCCGCCGGACTGTTTGGCCATACGGAAGCGATTACCTCAGCCTTTCCGTTCTGGACCACCTGAGTGTCAATTCCAAGTTCTACAAACGAGCGCAGGCGGTAGTAGTACATCCAACTGATGCTGTAAGTTATGGTCGCCGCCGTAAACAACAATGCCAGGAAGGTCAGCAGAGCTCTGGACCTGAACGACAACATCGGTCTGCTGCCTTGCCCGCCGTTCGGGCGGAGCCGCGCAACATCGTCGGATGCCGGCCTCATGATCGGTTGAGCCATTCCTTTTCCTGATTATAGTTATGCAAAAACAGCATTGCGGGTAGTATCACAAGCGTAACGTGCGCACCCGCAACCTGCTTTCTCAAGCGCGACTTCGAATTCCGGACTGCTTCATCCTCGCAACAAAATCAGCCAGCCGGTTGTACCATGCAGTCTGGTCCGCAACAGTGAAATGTGCGTTGGCAGGGCTGGGGTTGGGCACTACGTACAAGCGGACTGGTCCCACGCGCTCCGGCTGTGGCCCCAGCGCTGGATTGCGATTGAGACACTTCAGAGCATATTTCAGGAAAGGGCGAAACCCGGTCAGTCCGTGAAAGCATGCCACGCGAGGCGCATACATTTGAAGCTTCTCGAGGAGCAGAGGAGACCACCGCTCAAACTCTTCAGGGCTGAGCTCTCCCGCGTTGGCGGAAGGACGCTTGATTACATCCGTGAACCCAATGCCAAATTGTGAGAGCACCTGGTCGTGTTCCGGCCGGAGGAGAGCGCAGCCAAGCGAACGCCGGATCTCCGCACTCAGCTTCGACGCGGACAAAGCCGGCCAGAATCGGCTGCTGGCACGTGCAAAGTAGTGACCTTGTCGTACCGAGAAGAGCCCTGGATTGATTCCGACGAAAACCAGATCGAGGCCCACTTCAAGGTAGTCTGGCAATGTGACGAACTCATGTTTTGCCGTCATTTGGAAACCAGTTCCGTGAGCCGTTCGAGAGCCGGTTCCATCTCCTGCGGCTTTTCGAGGACACCGCCAAATAAATCACCCACACGCTCGAACCGGCGCAGCACGTTGCCGATGTGGAACTGCGTTGGCTTGAGGCCGGAGCGCACTTCATCCCACTTGAGCGGTGTCGCAACTGGCGCGCCAGGATAGGCGCGAAGCACATACGGCGCGGAAATGGTCTTGCCCTCCGCGTTCTGCATCCAGTCAAAATAAACCTTGCCTTTTTCGCGGGCGGCAAGAGTGCGCGGTGCGGTGAACAAGTCCGGCCGTTCGGCCGTCGCCCAGCGAGCGAGGATCTCCGCAAAAGAACGTGTTTGCGCGTACGTGTAGCGGGTCTCGACGGGAATGTAAATGTGCATACCGTCCCCGCCTGTCGTCTTGGGATATCCACGCAAGCCGATCAGGTCCAGCTTCTCCTTGACAACCTGTGCTGCTTCCACAATGCGGTCAAAGCCGCAGTGGTAGGGGTCCAGATCGATCAGGATGAAATCCGGATTCTCCAGCGATCCTACGCGGCTCATCCACGGATTCTGGTCAATGCAGCCGAGGTTGGCGAGGTAGAGCAACGAAGCCTTGTCGTCGCAGATCACGAAGTCAGTCCGCGATTCCTTGTCCGTCTGGATCGATTCTGTATGGAGCCACGCCGGGAAGCTCTCTGCGGCCTGCTTTTGGAAGAAGCCTTCTGATTCGATCCCGTTCGGGTAGCGGCGGAGCGAAAGTGGTCTGGCCCGAAGGTGCGGAAGAAGCAGGGGCGCCACGGCCGCATAGAAGTTGATCACGTCGCCTTTGGTGTATCCGTCGGCGGGATAAAAAATCTTCTTCAGGTTGGTGAACTTGAGCCGCCGGCCTTCAACCGTGAGGGAAATTTCCTGAGCATCCGGTGGGAGCAGGGTGGCGCTGCCGGGCCCGCTTTCAGGCGCGGCGGAAATCTCTTCTCCTGTCTCTTTGAAAACCTGTTTCGGATCACCGTCGGCCCGCAGCCCCTGAAAGACCGGCGCGCGCAAACGATTGTCGGCCGTCCAGGAATTGAACTTCACCACGCACACCAGTTCCGGCTTGACCCAGGTTACTGCGCCAATCTCGCGCGGCACATCCGCGAGCACCGGCTTTTTCGTGATCAGCGGCTTGATGGCGTCGTAAACCAGCTTGAGCGACTGCTGCGTAAATCCGGAGCCCACGTTTCCCGCGTACACCAGGCTGCCATCTGCGTAGTACCCCAGTACGAGCGATCCGAACGGTTCGCGTTCTCCCAAAATGTAGCCGCAGATAACGAAGTCCTGCTGGCACGTGACTTTGATCTTTACCCAGGACGAACTCCGCTTCGATTCATACTTGCTCTGCGCCTGTTTGGCGATAATGCCTTCCAGTCCTCGCTGCTTCACGGCGTCGAGCAACTCACGGCCCCGGCCCACAAAATGCTCAGAGTACTTCACCGTCTCACTGGGCAGGATGATGGATGAGAGCAGTTGCCTGCGATCGATGAGCGCCGCCTTGCGCAGGTCGTAGCCATCGAGGTAAAGGAGATCGAAGGCAAAGAAGCTCAATGCCTGCGGTTTTTCTCCCTTGAGGGCGGCCGAGCGCCTGAATCCGATGTGGTTTTGCAACAGTTGGAAGCTGGGCACGCCATTCTCATCGAACGCGACAATCTCCCCGTCCACAATGGCGGTGTCTGCCTTTACGGCCTGGGCCACGGCCGCGGCAATTTGGGGAAAGTTCGCGTTCATGGCGTTGCCGCGCCGCGACACTATGCGGACTTTCCCCT
>JBLMYN010000011.1:0-6010 GCA_050258305.1 Actinomycetota bacterium | reverse complement strand
GGGGCACGATAGGCACGATGAAAAAAAGCACGATCGCAAGTTTCATCTTCACGCTCGGCCTGTTGCTCGCCGGTCAACTGCCGGCGCAGCAGAAGCCTAAAGGCCCGGCAGGGCCGGACATCGCCGTAATCGTCAACCCCTTGAACCCGGTTGACAACATCAGCCTGGCGGAGCTGCGAAGGATCTTCTCCGGGGAGAAGCAAAGCTGGAGCAGTGGCCTTCCTGTAAGCCTGTTCGTCCGGGCACCCCAGGCCCGGGAGCGCGATGTGCTCCTGGCGCGGGTGCTGCACATGACCGATTCCGAATACAAGGCGTACTGGGTCAAAAAGGTCTATAGCGGCGAAGTGCAGCATGAACCTCTGGCGCTCTTTTCCAACGGCATGGAACTGGAGGCGATCCGGGCAGAGCGAGGTGGCATTGCCCTGATCAGCATGCAAGACATTCACCATGGAGTAAAGGTGATCAAGGTGGATGGACACCTGCCCGGCGCATCGGGATACCCGCTGAAATAATTATCCAACCGTAGAAGAAAGAATCGCTGCTCACCAAGCGGGCATCTTATGAGGTCGCCTCCTGCGTCCGCGACCGCATCAATGGAAAAACAAAGTTATTCCTGCATCGTTTTCGCGGTGATTTTTACCGGGGCCATCCTGCTCTTGCTGCGCTGATCATTTTCTCCCCGCGGCGTCCACGCTGCGCGTAGGATCAGCACCCTGCCATGTCACATCTGCCGTGGGACCATAAGCCGAGACCACGCGTTTTCCCAACAGGCGCAGATAAACGCTCAGTTGCGTGCGATGATGCGCCGTGTGCAGAACGCGCCGCCAGAATATCCAAATCCGCTCGCGGCGCACATCAAAGAACGGAACAACTTCCAGCCACCAGATCTGGTCGCGGCCGGCCATGCGGTCGAGACGCGGTTTCGCCAGCTCCTCCTGGCGCAGGCAGAAAGCCTGCGGGGTAAGTTCTGCCGGCATCAGCGCGGCGGCCTCGGGTTCTCCCGGCAAGCCGATGAATTCCGCAAAAAACCTGCGCTCGGAAAGAAGCTGGTGCTTCATGATATCCAGCACGCTGCTGGACCGGTCGGCTGGCTTGAAACCCATGTCCTCTGGAGAGAACTCGCGCCACGCGCTCACGACCTTGCTGATCTCGCTGGCGTAGGTATCCAGCAGATGCTGAAATACAGGATTGGCGGCCCGGGGGACCTCCGATTCGGGGATGGCGGTGTATTCATATTGCATCGGCATAGGCTCACCTCTACAGGCATGGCGATCAATGCTGTCCGCGAATTTTACCGGATTGATCAGGCTGCTGCAGCCATGCGCCTGCTGCCGGCTTGACCAGCGCGGCACCCATCCAGACCGGCTAAGCTGAACCCCATCTCCATAACTGACAGCTAAACAGAGGCATGGTTGCCGCGAAAACCGTATCCGTTCCAGCCCGAACCGTTCAGCTGATGGCGGTTCAAGCACCACCGCCAGCATAGCAAACTCCAGCGAGCGGTAAGTTGCAAAAGCTCGTCTGGCACTTTATTGGCTGAAAATGCGGCGATGTGGTTAAATCAAGAGGAAGCCGGGATGGCGGAACTGGCAGACGCAGCGGACTCAAAATCCGCCGAGGTTCACCCCTCGTGGGGGTTCGACCCCCCCTCCCGGCACCAAAGATTCAATGAGTTAGCCCGACCCTGGCAGGTTGGGCATCTTAATTTTCGGCGCCCGGTGTGCTAGGTTTGTGCAAACGGAACTAGGCCTAAGAAACAGCCCACCGCTCATAATTCTGGCCGCTTTTCACATCACCCAACAAGGCGTATGGCGCCCAACAGAAGAAGTTTTGTGCGGGCGGTTGAAGACGGAATGACACGGTCGTTAACCGACTGTGAACCTGGAGAATTTTTGATCGAACTCGGGAAGCCTTTGGAGCTAACGCCCCCGTTAAGGAGAAGAGGCTGCGCTCCAAACGCCGCGCTCTGAGGGACCTGACCTCACTTCCGGGCGCGGCGTTTTTTCCGTAGCTTCGGTTGAATCGGTCAGGGCCCTCATCCCTGCTTTTCCCGGCGCCCCGTTTCCCGGCAATCAGCAACTGGCGGCTGAACATGCATTGGCGGATTTCAACCCCAAGAGAGTACATTGAGGGACACAGATGCATCCCATGGTCCCTTACCGCCGGCACGATCCCCGGAGCCAGCCGAGTTCGCTCCACGAACCCTATCGCGCCACCATCCTGCGTGCTCCCCGGGAGCCGCTGGTATTTCTGCCGCACACGTTGTCTGAAGTCACCGGCCCGGTCTTTGGCCACGAGTCGGTCACCGCGAGCGACAGCGACCTGACCCGCCAGCACGCAGGCGAGCCGCTGGGCGAGAGAATCATGGTGACCGGACGCGTGCTCGACGACAACGGCCGTCCCGTCCCGCACACGCTGGTTGAGATCTGGCAGGCCAACGCCGCCGGCCGGTATTGCCACAGTCGTGACAACCATCCCGCGCCGCTCGATCCGAACTTCAGCGGAGCCGGACGTGCGCTCACCGATGAGAACGGCGTTTATCGTTTCACCACCGTCAAGCCCGGGGCGTATCCCTGGGAAAACCATGAAAATGCCTGGCGGCCGGCGCACATTCACTTCTCCTTGTTCGGTCCGGCTTTTGCCACGCGGCTGGTCACCCAGATGTATTTCCCCGGAGACCCGCTGTTTGCCTTTGATCCAATCTTTCAATCCATCCCGGACGAGGCGGCGCGCCGGCGTCTGATCGCCAACTTTGATCTGGGGACAACCAAGCCCGGCTGGGCGCTCGGGTACGAGTTCAATATTGTTCTGCGCGGGCGCGAAGCGACGCCGTTTGAGGAGTAGCATGGACCGAACGCCGATACCCTCTCAAACCGCCGGCCCGTATTTTCACCTGGGTTGCACGGAGCACCATTCCGTGGGCTGTCTCGTGGGCCCGGAAACAAAAGGTGAGCGCATCAGGCTGGTCTGCCGCGTGCTGGACGGGGAGGGAGCGCCCGTTCCCGATGCCATGATCGAAATCTGGCAGGCCAATGCCGCCGGAAAATACAACCATCCTGAGGATACGCAGGACAGGCAGCTGGAATCCGGCTTCATCGGCTTCGGCAGGCTGGCGACGGATGAGCGCGGCGTTTGCGAGTTCACCACCATCAAACCGGGCCGGGTTGCGGGCAGCAATGGCGTTCTTCAGGCCAGCCATATCAATGTTTCAGTCTTTGCCCGGGGCATTCTCCGGCGTCTGGCGACGCGGATCTATTTTACCGGCGATCCGGAAACATCGAACGACCCGGTCCTGGCCCTTGTTCCGCAGGAACGCAAGGCCACGCTGATGGCCACGCGTCGCGGCTCCCGAGCAGATGAATGGCACTTTGACATTCACCTTTGCGGCGAACATGAAACAGTCTTCTTCGACGTTTGAGTTGCGGACGGTTTGAATTTGCAAATGCAGGCGCGTTCCAGATAGTTTTCTGGTTTCCAGTAATCCTTGATGGAGAACGAATGATGCCGGTGCGGCTGATCGATAGTCTGGCGACAACGGAGGCAATGGCCCGGATCTTCTCCGATGAATCTGTGCTGCGGACCATGCTGGATTTTGAGCTCGCGCTGGCGCGGGCGGAAGCCCGGCTCAATATCATTCCACATGCGGCCTCTGATGCTGTTACCGCAGCAGCCAAAGTGGAGACGTTTGATGGAGCCGCCCTGGCCGGCGCCGCTCCAGGCTCGGCGAGTCCGGCCGTTCCGTTCGTCAGGGCCCTTACCGAAAAAGTTCAAGGGATCGACCCGGGCGCTTCTGCGTACGTTCACTGGGGAGCGACCAGTCAGGACGTGTGCGATACCGCGCTGGTGCTCCTTCTCAAGCAGGCATGGCCTCATCTGCGCGCGGATCTGGATCGGTTGAAGAACGCGCTGCGTCGCCTTGCCGGGCAGCACCAAGACACCGTCATGCTGGGGCGTACGCTGATGCAGCCTGCTCCGCCGGTTACGTTTGGATTGAAAGCGGCAGGATGGCTGGCCGCAATCACACGCTCGTCTGAGAGACTCACGAACAGCTTTCGCAGCGCCCTGGTATTGCAGTTTGGCGGCGCCAGCGGAACGCTGGCCGCCCTGGGACGGAGCGGGATCGCTGTCTCACAGGCGCTTGCCCGCGACCTTGACCTGGCATTGCCCGATGCGCCATGGCACACGCATCGCGACCGCCTCGCCGGAATGGTGTGCGATTGCGGAATCCTGGTGGGCTGCCTCGGCAAGATGGCGGGGGACTTAATCCTGCTGATGCAGAGCGAAGTGGCTGAAGTGGCAGAACCGTCCGGAGCACAGCGTGGAGGCTCTTCCACCATGCCGCACAAGAACAATCCCGTGGGCTGCACCGTCACGCTGGCCGCTGCGAATCGCGTACCCGGGCTGGTTGCAGGCATCCTTTCTTCCATGGCGCAGGAGCACGAGCGCGGAGCAGGCGGCTGGCAGGCGGAGTGGAAGATTGTTTCTGACGTGATCGGGGCAACTGCTATCGCGCTTTCCGCCATGGCCGAAGTAGCGGAAGGGCTCACGGTAAACGCTGCGCAAATGCGCGCCAACATTGAGTCAACCCGCGGCGTGATTTTTGCCGAGCGGGCCATGATGCTGCTGGCCGTCAAGGTGGGCCGCGAGAAGGCACATAAAATCCTCGAACAGGCTGTGCGGCGGACCGCGGAGCAGCACCGGCGCCTGGCTGAAGTGTTGAGCGAAGACAAGGATGTGAAAGATCATCTCGGCGCTGCCCTCGCCGGCCTTGAAGATCCGCAACAGTATCTCGGCTTGGCGGAAGAGTTCATAAAACGCCTGCTGGCTTCTTCAGAACAAAGCGATATCGAAGGAAAGGAGTGAGCTTTGCCTTTCATCAGCGTCAACAACACCCGTTTGTTTTACCGCCTGGAAGGCAGGGCGGAACTGCCTGTTCTTGTGCTCTGCCATTCGCTCGGTTGCGACAGCGGCATGTGGGACCCGCAGATGCCGGACCTGTTGGAGCATTTCCGCGTGCTGCGCTATGACACGCGCGGTCACGGCGCTTCCGACGTTCCGCCCGGCGATTACTCAATCGACATGCTGGGGCGTGATGCGCAGGAGCTGTGCGCTGCGCTCGGCGTGACAAGATTCGCGTTCTGCGGCCTTTCCATGGGCGGCGCTGTAGGCCAGTGGCTGGCGCTGAATGCTCCCGAGAAAATTTCTGCCCTGGTGCTGGCCAATACGTCACCACAGTTCGGCACGCGCGATACATGGGAAGCCCGCCTGCAGGCGGTGCGGCAGGGAGGAATGCCTGCCGTGGCGGATGCGGTGATGGAGCGGTTCCTCTCGCCCGGGAATCGCACGAGCGCCGTGGGGCAATCTGTTCGTGCCGTGCTCCTGGCCACCGATCCTGCCGGCTATGCGGGCTGCTGCGTGGCGCTGCGCGACGTGAATTTCAAAAATTCGCTACACCAGATGAAAGTTCCCACGCTGGTGATCGGCAGTGACCAGGACCCTTCCACACCATGGCAGGGCAACGGTGATATCCTTGCCCGCGAGATACCAGGAGCAAAAGCCATAGTCCTGCGCGGCGCGCACCTCTCCAATCTTGAGCAGCCGCGCTCGTTTGCCTCGGCTCTGCTCAACTTCCTTGGGGAAGCGCTCACGCCGGCAGCCGATGCGCTGCAGGCGGGAATGAGCATGAGGCGGCAGATCCTGGGCGATGAACACGTCGAACGTTCGATGAGCGCGGCAACGGATTTCAACCGTGATTTTCAGGAACTCATTACTCGCTACGCATGGGGCGCTGTGTGGAAGAGACCGGGACTGAATGCCCGCACGCGAAGGCTGCTGGTGCTGGCCATGATGCCCGCTCTGGCGCGCTGGGAAGAGTTCAGGCTCCATTTGCGCGCTGCCCTCACGCATGGCCTGGAACCCTGCGAAGTGAAAGAAGTCCTGCTGCAGGTGGCGGTCTATGCCGGAGTGCCCGCCGCCAACACGGGTTTTCAGATAGCCCGTGAGGAAATTG
>JBLMYN010000010.1:0-5093 GCA_050258305.1 Actinomycetota bacterium | reverse complement strand
CGCGCGCGGTACGGAAATGTCTGTAAGCCGCGCAAGGTGAGCCAGCACTCGAAAGGCGACGGCACCGAGCCGCTTTGTTGCTGGATGTGCCTGATCCTTTCAAATCGCGGACTGGTTTCGCGGAAGATAAGCGCGCCGCTCAGCACGTCGCTGTGCCCGGAGAGGTACTTCGTGACCGAGTGCATCGAAATATCGGCTCCCAGTTCCAGGGGACGCTGAAACATGGGCGTGCCCACGGTGTTGTCGCAGGCGACCATGGCGCCGTGTTTCTTTGCAATGGCAATCACAGCCCGGATATCGGTAACGGCAAGCATCGGATTGGACGGCGTTTCCACCCAGATGAGTTTGGTCGCCGGCGTGATGGCGCTCTCCACGGCCGACGTATCCTGCATGGGCGCCTGGGTTAGCGCAACCCCCCAATTGGCCATGATGGTCTTGAGCAGAACCAGCGTTCCATAAAAAACATCTTCGCCCACGATGACGTGGTCTCCCGGCGAGAGCGATTGCAGAAGTGCGAACGTGGCCGCATTGCCGGAGGAAAAAGCCAGCGCGGCTGCGCCGCCTTCAAGAGAAGCCAGCGCCGACTCCAGCCCTTCACGGTTGGGATTGCCGGGCCGCGAATACAGATACCCGCCGGGAAGGCTGCCGTCCTCGGCTTTTTGAAATGTGGTGGAGAGATGGATGGCGGAAGTGACGTCGCGTGTGCCGCGCTCCGGGCTCTGGCCCGCGTGGACGGCAAGGGTCTCAATTTTCATCGCCAACAGATTACACAAAAGGATTGGAAGATGTCGCTCGTATATCACGCGAGTCAGCGGAACGATTGCCATCCTGGTGGCGAGTGTGAGGCTCCAGGAACAGTCTCATGCTTTCAGGGCTGAAATGTGATCGCAATTGGGCTCACGTGGGGTAGAATTCCGGCCTGGAGCTTGTCCATGGCTGCGATTGAGGGTGTACAGCGAATCTACCTCTTGGCCCGTCGCGTCACTTTCTTTGGTTTCATTGCCGGAGTGGCACTCTGGGGCCTCGCATTTCTGCTGCGACTTTGGCTAGGGATTGGGGAATTGTTCCTGCTGCTCTCTTTCCCGCTCGCGCTCGGAGCAATCCTGTGGGTGATTGCCTGGATTGTGGAGGGATTCGTTCTTCCGCCAAACCGCCGTTCCGGCGGAGAGGACTAGGTTTATGGGGGGACGCGCCACATACTCATTGCGGCCTATAAAAAGAACCGTGTGGCACAGCCCAGCTGGCCGCGATGAGCGAAAGCGCTGCTTCTGAAGGTGTGGCACAGCCGCCCCTTCAAGTGAGGGCATTCAGGCTCTTCTCGACGACAGAGACACCTCAGGGTCGCCGCGCGACGATGTGCTGCCCGTTGTTGTAGATCTCAAGACGATCAACCTGCCCTGCCCCATCTGCCCTGAATTTGATCAGGTGTCCTTCTCCGGCATACAAGGTGTCTTCAGAAACCGGGATTAGCTCAATCGGCTCCTGATGGTCAATCTGCAGATAGATCCGCCGCCCATCGACGGCGATGAGGTAAGTCCGATTTACCTCCGCGCTGAAATAGACGCCCTCCAGCGAGTGAAGGACTGAATCGGCGAGCCAGACGCGCGTGATCGTCTCTGGGGCAGCACTGCTGGCGTGGGCAGCGCTATTCATCGGTGTCGCATATGATGGCTCAATCGATAGCGGCTGAGCAGTCTGGAAACTCCACAATTTCTCTCTTATGCCGTAATTGAAGATCAGCGCGACCGCACAAAAGGAGATCACGGAAAGTGCCGCACCGTAGAGCAGAGCATTTCTGCCCGGATGAAAGTTTGCGAAGGTGTAAAACGAAGGCGCGCCATTTTGCGGTTGCAGGGTCATACCGGTCTCCACGTGCGCAGGTGACGCAATTTTAGTCCCATTGAAAACGCATGGACGGGAAATAATCTGATAGAGCAAGGCGCAGCCTGTTTCGAAGAGAAGGGCCCGGGACTTCAATCTTATAGCCGCAAGTTCGAACAGCGCATATTAGAATCTCGTCTTGATTCCAGGAGGTGTGATGTGCGCGGATTCATGACGGCTCTGCAACTGTGGGCTGCTTTCTTCCTCACCATTTTTGGGCTGGCGCTGGCTTTCCACGAAACAACAGGTGGCGCTCTGCTCTTTGGCTCGCTGCTGGCGGCTGTGGGCCTTACGTTCCTTGCCCTGCTGGCAATTAATGTCCGGAAGCCGCGCTGAGGCAGTCGCCCTCGGCCGGCTGCACCAAAGTTCTGGCATTCCCCTGGCATCCTTTTTCAAGCACAATGGTATGAAGTCTCCATGTCCAGTCCCGTCGATCTTGCCCAAACCGTAAAGCAGCAGGCGGATATTGTCCGCGTGGTGGGCGATTACATTCAGCTCAAGAAGGCGGGCGGGCAAAACTACACCGGGTTGTGCCCCTTTCACCAGGAGAAGACGCCTTCTTTTTCCGTGCATGCGGTACGCCAGTTCTATCACTGCTTCGGCTGCGGAGCGTCGGGCGACGTCTTCAGCTTTGTGCAGAAGGTTGAAAACATCTCTTTTATTGAAGCGGTCCGGCTGGTGGCGCAGAAGCTGGATATCAAGCTGCCGAGGATGCAGTACAGCTCCGAGCACGAAGCCGCCGATGCCAGGCTGCGCGGGCAACTGATTGAAATGCACGAACGCGCCTGCGCGTTTTTCCAGGACCAACTTCGCCGGCCCGAAGGCGCGCAGGCACGCCAGTATCTCAGCAATCGCGGGCTGAGCGAAGAGGCGGTCCGCGAGTTCCGCATCGGCTTCGCGCCTGACAGCGGCTTCCCTCTCAAGGACCGGCTCAAAGGCGAGTACAGCGAGGAACTGATGCGCGCTTCCGGTCTTTTCTCCTGGAAGGAAGGCGCCGAGGCGAACATCTATTCTAAGTTCCGCAACCGCATCATGTTCCCCATTGCGAATGAGCACGGGAAGATCATCGCGTTTACCGGGCGCACGCTGGCGACCGATGAGAAGGCGGGACCGAAATACCTGAACTCCCCGGAGACAGCAATCTACTCAAAATCGCGCGTTCTGTTCAATCTGGATAAGTCCCGGGACCCGATACGCAAGCTGGATTACGCCATCATTGTGGAAGGCCAGATGGACTGCATTTCCGTTTTTGCGGCCGGGTTCAGGAACGTGATCGCCAGCTCAGGCACCGCGTTCACTGAGGCACAGGTGCGGCTGCTGGCCAGGTTCAGCAAGAACATTGTGGTGAATTTCGATCCCGATACGGCCGGGGCCACGGCCACTGACAAATCGCTGGGCATGCTGCTGGAAGAAGAATTCAATGTGAAAGTCCTGCGCCTGGAAGCCGGCTTTGATCCAGATCTGTTCATTCGCCGCAACGGAGCGCAGGCGTACAAGCAGGCGCTTGCGGGTTCGCTCAAATATTTTGATTACCTGGTGGACCGCGCCATGAGCATGTTTGCCGTGCGCACGCCGGAAGGGAAAAAGAAGGCCGTCAATTATCTCCTTCCCCACCTGCACCACGTGCCCAACAGAATTGAACGCGAAGCGCTGGCCAACGACATCGCCCAGAAGCTGGGGATTGACTCTGAAGTATTGCGCCAGGAGTTCAGGTCTGCGGCAACCAGGCGCGGGGCACGCGAAGTCCGGGCCACCGCCGAGACGGAAGTGACGCCGGCGGAAAAGGTGCTGATTCGCGCGGCCGCGGCGGTGCGAGAGCGAGAGGAAGATGCGGAACTGCGGCGGCGAGTGCTCGATGCCCTGCGATCAGAACGCCTGCATCAGGGACTGAGCGCGGAAAGGCTGTTCGACCTGCTCCTGGAAAATGAAGCCTCTCTGGAAGACCCGCTTGCGCTTCCCATGGACGATGCCGACCGGAACCTGTTGGCGGCCATCCTGATGCACGAAGACGACCCCCTGACCGGGGACCTGGTGGAAGGCGCTTTGGAGGCCTTGCGCCATCGCCGGCAGATTGCCCAGCGCGAGCGGGAAATCAAACGCGGCATCATGGAGGCGGAGCGGACGAACGACGTGATGGCGCTGGTCCGCCTGAAACAGGAAAAGCTGGAGCTCGACCGCAAGCTGGCGGCAGGGCTCAAGTAATGCAGCGTGCTCCCGGCGGCGAGAGCATTGTGAAGCAAAGTGTTTTGTTTCCTGTTGTTTAGTGGTCTGCTGGCAGAAGTCCCTTGGAAGGTCCAGGAGCAGGGCGGGCGGATCCCCGCTCAGGTAGTACCGGTCTTGAGGCTTCCGCAATCCAACATCACACCTGCGTTCGCGGTTCAGTAGTCCCCTATGCCTACAGGGAGCGGCGCTCCGGTGGCCCGGCAGTTCTGTGCCCAGCGGGCTTAATCCGACCGTTCTAGGCAAAAAAATGGCGTCAGGAAGCGTCAAGACGGCGCGAAACCATCTAAGGTGCAGAGCATCTATATATTACGAGCGCTTTAATTCCCTTGTTTTGCGGACGATCGGGCTGGGCGGGTGCTTTTCTCAGTTGGCTTGTTTATGATAAGCTGAGTACCTTCGGGTCTTGCGCGCATTCCAGCCTACATTCGGCACGCAGCTACGCTTAAGGGATTCAAAGCGTCAGGCCCGTTCTTGTCCTTGGACGGCGAAATGTGGCTCGGCAACACTGAACGAAAAGGAACCGCGGTTTGGCTCTAGACGACAAATACGAAGACATTAAAAAGCTGATCGACGCAGGCAAGGAGAAGGGATATCTCACCTACGACCAGGTGAATGATCTTATCCCGGGCGATGTGCATTCGCCGGACGACCTCGACGATCTGCTGACCACCATCGGCACTCAGGGCATTGATGTCCTGGACACAAAGGGATTGCCTTCCGAGCAGAAGTTTGAAGACCTGGAAGAAGGCGAAGACGTTGAACTTGATCTAACCCCGGGCGCTCTGGAAAAGACAAACGACCCGGTTCGCATGTACCTGCGCGAGATGGGCACGGTTCCGCTGCTCACGCGCGAAGGTGAAGTTGAAATTGCCAAGCGCATCGAGCGCGGGCAACTCCGCGTGCTCAAGGCGCTGTCACGCTCTCCTATCGTGATCCGCGAAATCCTCGCCCTGGGCGAGGACCTCAAGAAGGGTGTACGCTCCATCAAA
>JBLMYN010000009.1:0-3788 GCA_050258305.1 Actinomycetota bacterium | reverse complement strand
GTCAGGGGAAGGGGTGGACGTTGCTGTCGTGAGGTTGGAGCCTCGAAAGGGCGTCAGTATGCCTCAAGCTTTGCACTTTGGTGAACAGCCGGTGTTGCTTCCCCATCCTGGAATCTTGCTTGGATACGCGGATCTGCTGCATCCTTTTGACGAGTATACGAGAGAAATGTATGAGCCGTATGAGAACAACAGTGGACAAACGAGTGCGCCTGAGCCAGGTGCAACTGCAAGTCGGGCCCGTGCCGACATAAAGGTGGCGATGTTGGATGGTCTGATATCGTCAGAACTGTGTGCGAAATCGAAATCGCCTCTACTAGACACTGCGAGTACTACGGTGGGATCCTCGGGTTCGCCAGTCATCGTTGATGATTATGGAGCTTCTAACCTTGCAGTTGTGGGAGTGCATAGCTGTTGCGACGGGTACTTCGGTTCATACGAAGATACCACAGCGCCAAAACCCAAGCTCAGCTGTGCTCAGATTACCAGGGGTTTCTACAATCAGGACATCGCTAGCGAGACTATTCTTGAAGACCCGGGGATATGTGACGCGTTGACCGCAGACTCAAACGACCCTGTTTTTGTCGTAGGGAACAATGGGCAATTGCACCGGCTGAGCTGTAAAAAGTAAATGCACGAGATCCAGGCAGCCAAAAGGCGCTAATGAGCTAATTCTTCGATTGCAGAGCGACGGCTGTCGCTGAAACAAATCGACGCCGCAGCGTATCTACGAATGCACTATTTGCGCGGTTGGAAAATAACTCAAGAGGGGAGCTTCCGGTTCTCCATGCAATCCAAAAGGTAAAAAATAGCAACAGGCAGGTGATCAGGATGTTTTGCCACCCGTTGAGCGCCCATTGTCCATGCCAGGAGAGCTTGAGCGTGTTGGAAAATGGCGCGAGGTTGGCAGAGAACGCGCCCGGACGCGGGTGCTTGCACGGGACGGGGAAAACCTTACTGCTGATTAACGCTGATTGAACTGATTTCGTCTGAAGCGATCAAAGATATCTTGGCTGCTATTGCTTCAACTTTGCACGAAACAGGAAGTTTCTACTTTGCGGCAAGAGCCACCAAAAACGGCTTGCTTTTGGGGCGAATAGGTGGTAAAGTAGCCTTCGGTTTTCGGAGCACGATCACGCATGAGCGTGAAGTGAACCGGAAGTATAGGCGCAATGGCAGAATGCCGTTGCGCTGTTCGTGTTTTTGGGAGGCGGCGCTTGGGATCGAATTGGGATCACCCCGGGATCGGCCGAGCTAAGCCCTTTAGAATCCTAATTGAGAGGGAGGGGGGTGGGGGGACTGGATCGCTGGAATCGCGCGTCATCCACGGCTTCGCCGGGACATGTCGCACGTGACCGCCGTAATCGGAACGCCTCAAACCCGGCTTAACCTTGGGATGAGGGCGTATAAGTCATTTGGACTGCGAGTGCACAGGACTGGATCGCCGTGATCGCCGCCATCGCCCGTGATCGGAGAACCCGTAGGCTGGTCCAACGCTGGGATCACACAGCGTATGCCCTTTAGAATCCTCGCGACGGATGGGGAGGGGCTGGGGAATCGGGTGATCGGAACGGCAGCACCACGAAGGTCGGACTGACCGTTTGGACCAAGGCGCTGCAAAGTCATGGGTTGCCCAGAGGCAACATAACGAGGGTCTTGGGGCTTGACAGGCGCGGAAGTGAGTTTTTTGGACAGGTGGCTTGCGGCGACCTTTGTCCTAAGGTGAACGGCTGGTGCCGAGGCGTTCGCGACCGGGGAAGCGTAGTAACATCCGAAGATCGAGTGATCCGGCGACGGGGTGATCCGGTGACCGGCATAAATCGGCATAAAACATTGGCTAAACGAGGCTTTTCGTGGATCGGCGAGCAAAGGCAAGCAAGACAGAAAGTCGCTCAACAACGCGATCTGAGGACAAGCATTTGGACGAGACTACCATTTTCGATGTAGGCGTAAAGGGACCGGCCAGGCCAGAGCCGGAGATCAAGCCCAACGGCAGCGCTCCCAAAATCGCCGGCGCCGACGAGGCGTTGCGAGTGGTGTCACTGGTGCGGCACTACCATATGGGCAAAAACACCATACGGGCGGTGGATGGCGTGAGCATGGCGGCCGACCGGGGAGAGTTTATCGCTCTGCTGGGGACTTCGGGTTCCGGGAAATCCACGCTGCTGAACCTGATTGCCGGGCTGGACCGGCCACAGACCGGCGCGATTGTGGTGGATGGCCACGACCTGGCCACCATGACGCCTGAGCAACTGGCGCAGTACCGCAGGCATACGGTCGGCATGGTTTTCCAGTCATTCAACCTGGTTCCCGCCATGACGCTGTATGAAAACGTTGAACTGCCTATGCGCTTTGCCGAGGTGCGGCGGCGCGACCGCAAGTCGCGTGTAACGGAAGCGCTGGAGAGAGTGGGGCTGGGCGACCGCATGAAGCATCGTCCCAGCGAGCTTTCCGGCGGCGAGCAGCAGCGGGCAGCGCTGGCGCGGGCGCTGGTGAACCAGCCCAAGATCCTGCTGGCGGACGAGCCCACGGGCAATCTGGATTCGAAGACCGGAACCGAAATCATGGATTTGATCAGCGAACTGAACAAATCACTGGAGATGACGGTGATCATGGTCACGCATGAGCGCGCGCTGGCTGACCGCTATGCTGATCGCATGATCTTCCTGGGCGACGGAAAAGTTCTGGGCGAGACCAAAAACAGCTCGAAGAAGGGAGCGCGGGCATGAAGATCTATGACATGGTAGAGCTTGCCGGACGCAACCTGCGCGAAGCTGTGCTGCGAAATTCGCTGACCACGCTGGGAATCGGCGTGGGCGTGGCCTCGCTGGTGGCCATGCTGTCTCTGGGCCTGGGGTTGCAGAAACTGTTCAATCGCCAACTGGGACGCTCCGGGCTGTTTGACTCCATTTACGTAAGCACGCGGCACGATGTTCGCGGGACCACCGCAGCGGAGCGCGAAGCCGGCCAGATTCCGCCCAAGGTGCTGGATGACGCGGCGCGCAGAAGCTTTGAGAACATGCCGGAAGTTTCCGAGGTCTATCCGAACCTGACGGCCGTCGGCGATTTCCGCCTGCCGGACAGCAAGCCGGAAGATACGCACTTTACCGTGGTGGGCGGGTTGCCGCCTTCCGCGCGCAACAGTGAAGCATTTGACGACTTCCAGGGAAGGTACTTCAGCGGAACGGACGCCGCTGAGGTCATTATCCTTGCCGATTTTGGCCGTGAGCTGCTCGGCCTGCCGGCGCAGCCGCGCAATTCAGAGGTCAAGCTGACGCAGGACCAGGCAGATCAGCTTCTGGGGCATGACGTGATCCTGCGCTATGCGCAGCGGCAGGAGAGCAGCAACGCAGCAACGCCAAAATCGAATAAGCCAGCGGCATCTTCGTCCTCGGATGATTCTCAGGACGACGGCCTCGGAGAGGACGGCGGCAGCACGTTCAGCGTGGTGCGTCGCGAGCAGCACCTGAAAATTGTGGGCATTGTTACGGCTGAGCCGTATCGTGGAATGCGCCAGGGCAGAACGTCTGCGCTGCTGCCCATTGATTTCGCCGAGTCACTGAACATGATGCAGCCGGCGGATGTCAGCGACATTGTGCGGCCGGGAGAAGGGAAGACCTATGCGGGGCTGATCGTGCGCGTGCGCAGGAACTCTGAGGTCACGCAGGTAGAGGACGCGATCAAGAAACAGGGATTTCACACCTTCTCCATCGTGGACGCGTCGCGCGGGCTGCAGAAGGCGTTTTTGTTCCTGGATATGTTCCTGGGCGTGTTCGGCAGCCTTGCCCTGG
>JBLMYN010000008.1:0-2612 GCA_050258305.1 Actinomycetota bacterium | reverse complement strand
CTTCACTCGTCGCGGGCAGAACGTCTTGTTGCGCCGCCTCGCCAACGGTAAGCCGCACCACGTTGGGGAAGCCCTTGAAGTCGCGCGATCCGGCGCCATAGCCGCATTTTTCCGGCTTCATGCGCGGAAAGTTCGAGAAGCGCGACGCCAGCACGTTCACGATGGCCGCTCCAGTGGGCGTGACCAGCTCTTTCTGGATTTCACCCGAGTACACCGGCGCATGCCTCAACAACTCGAGTGTGGCCGGCGCCGGTATGGGAAAAGTCCCGTGCGCGCAGACCACCGTTCCTCCGCCCACGTTCAACGGCGAACAAATCCATTCGGCTCCATTCAGGCCCAGCACTTCCACACCCACCGCGGCACAGACGATGTCCACAATCGAGTCAACGGCTCCAACCTCGTGAAAGTGAATCGACTCGACATCAGTGTTATGGACTTTAGCTTCCGCAGCGCCAAGCGCTTCAAAGATTCTGATCGCCCGATCTCTGGCGCTCTGGCTGATCGCTGCCTTGCCGATAATTTCCTTGATCTCTTTCAGCCCGCGGTGCTCATGGCTGTGCCCGTGCGAATGCGAGTGGCCAGGCTCGGCATGAGAATGCGTATGGCCGTGCCCTTCTGCATGGGAATGACTGTGCCCGTGTTCGTGGCTGTGGGAGTGAGCATGGGACTCTTCTTTCGCCCAGAACTCCTCCCGGGGCATGTCTTTCTCGCCGCCGGTAATCACATCCACCTTGGTGGCGCTGATTCCGCTGCGGTCCACGCGGGAAATCTCCAGGCGCGCCTCCACGCCCAGCGCTTTTACCGTCCGAAGGAACACTTCGGGCGAAACTCCGGCGTCAATCAGAGCGCCCAGAAACATGTCGCCACTGATGCCGGAAAAGCATTCAAGGTAGGCAATACGCATGCAGACCCCAATCACTCATCATAGGGTTAGCCTGTTTGCCCGTCAAACTCAGGCCGCGGTGAAGGCTTTGTTATAATCGCCTTTTCCGTCAGCGACTTACGCTCGGACAAGCCCGCCACGAAATTCACTTTTAAAGGCAGAGCACTTTGTACCTGGAACTTGAGCAGCAGCTTATCCGGCACATCAGCGAATCTCTCCAGCACCAGTACGGCATTGAAGTCGAGCGGCTTGTAGTCGATCAGCCACCCAACGTCGGCCTGGGCGAGTACGCTTTGCCCCTGAGCTTTGAGCTGGCAAAAAGGCTGCGTAAGCCGCCGCGCAAGATCGCCGAAGAAATCGTCGCCGCGCTCGGCCATGTTCCCGGATTTTCAAAGTTTGAAGTCGCCGGCGCCGGCTACATCAACGCCAGGCTGGACCGGACGGAAGCTGCCCGGCTCTTGCTCAGCGAATCGCGCCCGGCACGGGAACCCGCTCAGGCCGAAAAAGTGCTGGTCGAGCACACCAGCATCAATCCCAACAAGGCCGCGCATATCGGCCATCTGCGCAATGCCATCCTGGGCGATACCTTTGTCCGCCTGTTGCGTGCCGCCGGCAAGCACGTTGACGTGCAGAACTACATCGACAATACCGGGGTGCAGGTGGCGGACGTGGTGGTTGGTTTCCTCTACCTTGAGAAAAAATCTCAGGCCGATGTTGAAGCCTTGATAACAAATCCTCCCGGCGGCAAACCCTTTGATTATTATTGCTGGGACCTCTACGCGCGTGTCTCGCAGTGGTATGAAGAGGACAAAGAACACCTCAAGCTGCGCCTGCAGACACTGCATGACATTGAGCATGGTGGTAACGAGCCGGCGGCCATCGGAAACCTGATCTCCAACGCCATCATCCTCCGCCATCTTGAGACCATGCAGAGGCTGGGGATTCAGTATGACTTTCTGCCCCAGGAGAGTGAGATCCTCCACCTCCATTTCTGGAACCTTGCCTTCGAGCAGATGAAGCAGAAAGGCGTGCTCTATTTCGAGAGCGAAGGCAAGAACAAAGGTTGCTGGGTGATGAAGCGGGCCGGGTCCTCGCAGTCTGCGAAACAGCAAGTCGCGGCCGAAGCCAGTGATACGGCCGAGGCCAAATCGGGCCCGGACGAAGACGCCAAAGTGATTGTCCGCTCCAACGGCACGGTGACTTACGTAGGCAAGGACATTGCGTATCACCTGTGGAAGTTTGGCCTGCTGGGGAAAGACTTCGGCTACCGCCGGTTCTATGCCTATCCGGATGGACACCAGGTGTGGATCTCCGCTGAATCCGGCGAGCCTGACCATCCTCATTTTGGCGGCGTGCACGCGATTTACAATGTGATCGATTCCCGCCAGGCTGACCCGCAGAACAACGTTATTGAAGCGCTGCGCGGCCTCGGCTACACCGGGCAGGCCGAGAACTACCACCACTTTTCCTATGAGATGGTGGCGCTCACGCCGCGCTGTGCGGCCGAACTCGGCTATGAGGTGCCGGAAGAAGACAAAAAACGTTCCTATATAGAGGTCTCGGGCCGAAAGGGCTTCGGCGTGAAAGCCGACGATCTGCTGGACGCGCTGATCACCGCGGCACAAAAGGAAGTAGACAGCCGCCATCCCGAGATTGCGCCGGAAGAGCGCCGCCGCATTGCCACGCAGATCGCTATTGGCGCGCTGCGCTACTTCATGCTCAAATTCAC
>JBLMYN010000007.1:0-4313 GCA_050258305.1 Actinomycetota bacterium | reverse complement strand
CGCCCTCGCGGACAGGAGAAGTTCGGCACCAAGACGGAAATCAAAAACGTGAACTCGTTTCGCTTTGTCCGCCAGGCGCTGGAGTACGAAATCAACCGCCAGATTGAGATGGTGGAAAACGGTGAGAAGATCCACCAGGAAACGCGGCTGTTCAATCCGGCTGAAGGCAGGACGTACAGCATGCGCTCCAAGGAAGAGGCGCATGATTACCGCTATTTCCCCGAGCCTGATCTTCTTCCCCTGGTGGTGAGCTCAGCGTGGCAGCAGGAAATTCGCAGCAGGCTGCCCGAGCTGCCCGATGTGCGGCGGAAGCGGATGGTCGCCGAGTACGGCATCACCGAGTATGACGCGCAGGTGCTGACGGCCTCGCGCACGTTAGCCGATCAGTTTGAAGAAGCAGCCAAGGCAGCCAAGAATCCCAAGCGCGTCGCCAACCTGGTGCAGGGCGAGCTGATGGGACGCCTGAAGGCCAAAGACCTGGAAATCGAACAGTCGCCCATATCCATGAAGGGCGTGGCCCTTTCCGCCGACCTGCTTGAAGACGGCGCCATCTCCAGCAAGATCCTCAAAGACCTCTATGACAAGGCCTTCGCCGCCGGTGAAGACTTCCCTGCCGTCTACGAGCGCGAAAAGCCGCAGCAGATCACCGACACCGCCGCGATTGAAAAAATCGTCGCCGAGGTGATTGCCGCCAACCCCAAACAGGTGGAGCAGTACCGCGCCGGCAAAACCACGATCCTCGGCTTCTTCGTGGGCCAGGTGATGAAGGCCACCAAAGGCCAGGCCAAGCCGGAGCTGGTGAATGAAGTGGTCGCTAAGCAGTTGGCAAATGGCAATTAGCAACTAGCCAGCTAGCGTTTTCGAAAAGTCCCGATCAGCACGGGGTCCCTGCAACACGAACCAGCTACGGGCTGACTACAGTGCGCGGCGCACTTCCTGGTTGTGTGGCACATTCGATTTACAAGTCGCGGCAGCGACGGCATGTGGTAGCCCACCTCGTGAGAGGTGGGAAATGTGTGAAATTAAGATATAAGCCCCGGAGGGGGCGACACATGGTACACACCTTCACCAAGAACCATTTGCATGCGGTATACAGCACAAAGGACCGGCAGAAGTTAATCGCAGAAGATTTTCAACCGCGCCTCTGGAAGTACGTCACCGGCATATGTCAGAACATCGATCTCATTTCCGGTTGCGGTTGGCGGCAGGCCAGACCATCTGCATATTCTTTTCCATCTTCCTCCAAGCCGCAGCCTCGCCGATGCAATGCGAGTCATCAAGACAAATTCCTCAAAATGGATGAACGAACATCAGGAGCGATTCGCCTGGCAGGACGGCTATGGAGCGTTCGGCGTGAGCAAATCGAATGCTCCCGCCGTGGTGACGTACATCCATTCGCAGAAGGAACATCACCGCAAGAGGACCTTTGAAGATGAATATCTGGCGCTGTTGAGGAAGCACGGAATCGATTTCGATCCCAGGTTTGTGTTCGACTAGCTGTGTCGCCCCTCCCGGGGCTTGTAATCTTACTCCACACATTTCCCCACCTCTCACGAGGTGGGCTACAACATGCCGTCGCTGCCGCGACTGCTGCGCTCGACGGGGACGAGACACCCTATGGCCTGAAACGGCTTTTCACCATTCACTCCCGTGGCAACGCGCGAAGTCCCTGAGGCCAAAGACCGACCCAGAACAGGCAATCGCGGGTGTGCACGCCTGGAACGATCACAAGCGGAAAACGTTCACGGCTGAGCGCATCGCCAGCGCATGGGAAAGGCTGAGCAGCGAAAGATGGTTTGAGCAGTAGCTTGGATTTCAGTTTCCCTGGCGCATCCCAATTCCTGTCATCTCGACCGACTCCGAGGGAGCGGAGCGACCGGGGAGGAGTGGAGAGATCCCGAGAATGTTTCCCCTGCGTTGCTAATGCAAGGCATTCTCTCCAAACTGCCGGCGTGCTATCCTCCTCAATCTGCGACTATGCGTGATGGGTGCTACTACAAATACTGGGTTTACATTCTCTCCAGCCGATCCGGAACTCTTTACACGGGGCTCACCAGATTCTTTGAGCGCCGCATTTACCAGCACAAGTACGACACCATTGAAGGGTTTACGCGGAAGTATCAATGCCATCGTCTGGTTTACTACGAGAGCCACCAGGATGTGCAGGTGGCCAATGCGCGTGAGAAGCAGGTAAAACGCTGGCGGCGGGAAAAGAAGATCAACCTCATTGAGAAGCTCAATCCACGCTGGCAGGATCTGGCTGAAAAGTGGGGCCGGGAAATGCGGTTTCGGGGACAGAGCCCGGGGAGAATTCCCTGAATCAGTCTCGTCACTACTCTCATCTTCGGGATCTCTCCACTCCTCCTCGGTCGCTCCGCTCCTTCGTCGTCGGTCGAGATGACACGGGGCGCAGAGCGTGGGTGGCAACACGCGAAGCCCCTGAGGCCAAGGCAATCGCGGGTGTGCAGGCGTGGAACGATCACAAGCGGAAGACGTTCACGCCTGCACGTACCGCCGAGCATGGGAACGGCTCTGCAGCGAACGATGGATTGAGCAGTAGCTTGAGTGTCGAGCGTGTGGCACACCAGAAAGCGTCCCGTCTGTCCCCATCGTTTGGAGTGACCCCCTAAAGTGAGACAGTGGAAGAAACTCCCCGGTTACCGTTCGCTGCAATATGCTCGACGAATCGAGGTTGTTGGTTGAGTATGGGCTTCTGGTAATGCGTGTGATCGCGGGAAGCAGTTTTCCGGCTAGTCTGCGTTCACCTGTCCTGGCACGATCCTGGATCCGCCTATGATCCTGCTCAGTTCGATCACCTCAAGCGGGCACTCCTTCCAGTTGTGCACCCAGCACACAATCAGGTCGCAGCCTGCCGGATCGTGCAGATGCAGGCTGAAGTTTCTGCTCTCATACTCGAATTCAATCAGCACCCTCTGCAGGCGGCCGTTGCGCATGCGCCGCAGCGCCTCGCAGTCCGGGAACCCGGCCTGCACCCGCGTGATGACGAAGCCGAGCGCAGGCGCCATGGCTCCGAAAAGCACCATGACGCCGTTCTCATTGGCCGGCGCGTGGCACATGGCGGGATGCGGGATGGGCTCGCCGTAGAACGGACGGCCATCCATGGGCGGAGGGTTCTGCTCCGTCAGCTCCCTTGTCGTTGCCCATATTTGGGCCGCTATCTGCTCGCCGCTCGCGCTTCCTGTGGGCGCGGCCGCGCGGCGCGGTACAACCGCGGATGCACGCCCGTGTTGCCGGATGATTTCCGCCACATCGCCCCATTCGCCTTCCAGCTTCTCCCGCTCCAGGAACTTGAGCATGCCGGCATGCACTCCTCCCCAGCGTCCGAACCGGCGCGCCAGGCACTGGTCTGAAATGGTCCCCTCCTGCCGGTAGTCGCCGGTGGTGGGCACCCTTTTGACTTTCCGCGCCACAGTGGCCCAGGCAAGGAAGAGCTCCATCATGCTGTGCGGGCGCGCACCGTCATGCCGCGTGAGCCCGCACTCGTTGAGCGCGCGCGTGTAGGTGCCAAAGCGCTTTGACACCTGGGCGCGGCTCAGCCTGCGGCCGGTGGCCAGATACAGCTCCCGGGTGGTTGGCGCCCGTCCCAGCTTCTCCGCGCTGGCTTTGATGGCTGCAATCATCTCTTCCTTGCTCATAAGGCTCTCCTGGAAATAAAAAAAGCCACCCGCAGGTGGCTTGTATGGTGTGGATTTTTAAATGGTTCCCTGGATTTGTTATCTGAAGGTTAAGGGCGGTCAGCGAAGGGCTTGCCTCATGCCTGCCAATGCCTGGTTACGAATGCCCAATTGCAATTCTTTCAGGCCACGTTCCCCGATTACGGCGATGAGGTTGCGATCACGCGCGATTCCGTGCGATTAGAGCGGCCCCTACTATATACAGGCAGCGAATCCGGCGTTTGGAGACAACTTTTCCGAAAAATATTTTCGGACCTGCCCGGTGAGCGAACGTTCTGCCTGCCGGCTTCTGGCTAGATGAATGATTCTAAAGGGCTGAATGCTGGGCGCTGACTGCTGAACTGAGCGCTGTCTCTTTCCCATCACGTGCGATTACGCGCGATCACGGCGTTCCCTCTGCTTACCCTGTGTCATTTCGGCGGTTTCCCGGACATTCTGTGGAAATCTTTTTTCAAACCCGAAGGAGCAGGGCGAGGAATCTGTTTCGCCGTTCGCGCTAGAAACAAAGCCAGGGGGAAAACCCTTCAGCAACTTACACTGTATTATGCGATAATATTCCGTAATATGGACAAGCAGACAGTCAGTTTCCGCCTTGACGCGGAGAAGGTTGAAGCGCTG
>JBLMYN010000006.1:0-8639 GCA_050258305.1 Actinomycetota bacterium | reverse complement strand
AATCTGGGTGACGCGTTGCGACGGCTGCATCGCCGGCCTGCAGCGCGCACCGCGTACACGCGGGCGCTCGATCTCGCCTCCGCGGAAATCAGGAACAACCCGCGCGCCGGTTTTCAGCGCGCATTCGTTGGGTATCTGGCAGCCAGGCTGGGTCAACGCGGCCGTGCAATCGATGAGACGGCGGAGGCGCTGCAACTATACCCGCAGGATAGCAAAGTGCTCCGCCGCGCCGTTCTTACTTATGAGGCACTGGGCGAGAGGACTCGCGCGCTGGAGGTTGCCGCAAAAGCCCCACTTTCCGTTCTGCAGGAACTTGATCGTCACCCCGACCTGAAGGCCTTTCGCAAGGATCCTCGTTTTAGAGATTTGCTAGAGACTATACAGAAAAGAGGAACGTAACATGTCAACGGCAGCGCATCCGAGCCCTTCCCAATCGCATGGACCGGCTGTAAGAGAGATCACCTTGTCAGTTGTCAAGTCGATTGACAATCAACCTACGGTTGTGGCCAGCGTGCCCGCCGTTAACCTTCATGATCCCGTTCGTTTTGTGCCCGCTCTTCATAGCGACAAGATAAAAGTGGAGATGAAGATCAATCGGATTACAGGCGAGCCAGACACACCCTTTGCCGATGAAGGCAGGCCTGTGTTCCTGATTGAAAACAGCAAGCCCCACAAGGCGGAAAAGGAGGGAGTTTTTGTCTTCAACTGCACGATCATACGAGATGGGGAGGAGATTGGCTGGGGGAAGAGCTTCGGCGGCGAAATTCCGATTCCGCCTCGTTAGCTGCGGACAAAATCATCGCTCGCCTGGAAGGTGTCACTCCACACAGCACGCATGGGCCCCTTATCTGCTTACCTGGTAAGAGAACTGGCCGGTGCAGCGTTCAGTTCTCTTGCAACCCCAGGAATTTACTGGTCGGCGCCCGCCGCGGTCCGTTCCGGCGTCTGCGTCGATGCGGTTGCACGGAAGAAGTTGTGATCGTAGAGCGCCCGGTAGAACTTGCCGGTGATCTCCGCCGCTTTCGGCCCGAAAGTTGGACGGCCGCCCCGCAGGAAAACCACGGTCACAATGTGTCCGTAGTCCGTTTTGGCGTAAGAAGCGAACCAGCCGAAGCGGGTGCCGTTTTTTGAACACGTGCCGGTCTTGCCCAGAATCTGTTCTTCGCTGAAGTTGATGCGCAGCCGGCGGGCGGTGCCATACGCAACGGCGCCCATCATGCCGTCCTGCATTTCCGGAATCACTTCGGCAATGTCGAGTTCGCGCTTGATTTTTGGCTGATAGTTCTGCACTTGTTCCGGCGATGCGGGATGTTGCAGGTAATACAGCGTCCCGCCATTCGCGATCGCGGAAACCAGCGCTCCCAGTTGCAGCGGCGTCATGGAGATGCTCTCACCGAAAGAGCACATCTTGCCCACTCCTCCCAGCTTCGCCGGAAGTTCAGTGGAGGGGAAGACGCCCAGGTGTTCGCCGGGAATGTGATATCCGGCCAGCTCTCCCAGCCCGAACTGGTGAGCGTAATAGCTGACCTTTTCAAACCCGAGCCGGCGTCCCACAGCTTCAAAATAGGCGTTGTTGGAATGGGCCAGGGCCTGGGTGAGGTTCATATGCCAGCGACCGCCCAGTGACACTTCAGTCTCCCGTGAAATCACGCCTTCGCTCAATGCGGCCAGCGCCACAGCGAGCTTGATGGTGGAGCACGGCTGCGCCCCTCCGGAAAGAGCCAGCTTCTGGTTCACCATGGCCAGAATGCGCCCGTCCGTGGGATCAATCGCCACCATGGTGCCGTTGTAATTTCCCAGGGCGTCCAGCGCAGCCTCCCGGACCATCGCGTCTTCGCCGGCGGTCTGATCGCCATTGCTGATATCCGTGGCGTAGGAACTGGTATAGAAATGTTCAGCGTAGCGATAGTGGTGACGGCGGGCGCGGGCTACTCGCGTCTTCCTGCTGCGATGCGTGCGCACGCCACGTTTGTGCGCGGTGGTCTTCCGTTGATGCGCGCGCCTGGCGCGTTTGCGCGCGCTTTCAGATACCTTTGCGTCTTTCTTCTTGTGGGCGCGTGTTTTCGAGGCGGCAAAGCTGAGGGTGGAGACGAGGGCGATCATTACGGCCAAAACTGCGAGCGACAAAAACCTGAACCGCGACTTCATGGGATCACATTTACCTTGGTTCTTGAGAGAGACGAAGTGTTGATGGATTTCCGGCGACCGGGCAGAGACGCCGGACTTTGCTACAAGAGAAAAGCCGCCTATCTTTATGATACGAGAACTGCAGCATATGTTACGGATCCGGAATTCACCTGATACGGAGTGAATGCCGTCTTTCCCGGTTTCTCACTCGCTGTAAGTTAAGAATGCGCAGCTCAGGCGAGGTTTGTGCGCCTGAGCTGGCGCAAAGTGGTTGAAATCTCCGCTTCGAGGAGCAACTTCCGCTTTCCAGCCTTAACCCTAGACTCAGGGTCATGTTGTTCTTCTTAAAAGCGAATTAAATTTCTTAAACTGTGACCTCGCCGCGCTTGCGGATAAACGCCGGCACATCGAGGTCATCTCTCTCCACCGTGCTCCGGATCGACTCGGTCACTGTGGCCAGGCTGGGATTTTCACGGACAGGGGCCGCCATCACCCGCGTTGGCGTGCCGTTGCCGTTGTGGGCTGTTCCGCCGTTTATGGCGCGAGTTTCCGGCTGTGCAGGCTGCTGCACCTGGTAGGCGTTCGCCGTACGCGCGGACGCAATCGCCTGCTGGGCGACGGTGACGCCGCGCTGGCTGCGCTGCTGGAAGTCGCTCTTGAACCCCGTGGCAATCACCGTGATTTTCACTTCGTCCTTCATCTTCTCGTCCTGCACGGCCCCGAAGATGATGTTCGCGTCCTCATGTGCGGCGGACTGAATAATGGTGGAAGCCTCATTCACCTCGGCCAGCTTCAGAGAGCTGGAACCGGTGATGTTGATCAGGATGCCGCGAGCGCCGTCGATCGCGCCTTCTTCAAGCAGCGGGGAAGAGATGGCGGCCTGCGCCGCTTCCACGGCCCGGCGTTCACCCTTGGCGACGGCGGTACCCATCACCGCATGACCCATGCCCTGCATGATCGTCTTCACGTCGGCGAAGTCGCGGTTGATGATTCCTGGAATCGTGATGATGTCAGAGATGCCCTGCACAGCCTGGCGCAGGATGTCATCGGCCACGCGGAAGGACTCGAAGAAGCCGGCATTCTGCGCCACGGCCAGCAGCCGCTCATTGGGGATGACGATCATGGTATCCACGCTATCCACCAGTTCGGCCATGCCGCGCTCGGCCTGGTTCATGCGCCGCTTGCCTTCGAAAGCGAAAGGCTTGGTCACCACAGCCACCGTCAGAGCGCCCATTTCGCTGGCGAGCGAAGCGATGATCGGCGCGGCTCCCGTTCCGGTGCCGCCGCCCAGCCCGGCCGTGACAAACACCATGTCCGCGCCTTCGAGCGCTTCAATGATTTTGTCGGCGTCTTCGAGCGCGCCGCGGCGTCCGACTTCCGGGTTTGCGCCCGCGCCCAGCCCGGTGGTGAGCTTGGTGCCAAGCTGGATCTTCACCGGCGCGCGCGACATCTGCAGCGCCTGCAGGTCAGTGTTGGCCACCACAAACTCCACACCTTCCATGCCGGAGCAGATCATGCGGTTCACCGCGTTGCCGCCGCCGCCGCCCACGCCGATGACCTTGATCTTGGCGTTATTGCGCGGGTCTTCATTGAAGCTGATCCGGATCTCGCTATCCGGCTGCGTTCTTTTTCTCTCGTCACTCATGCATCACACTCCTGATCCTTTATCCGGACGGGGTTACCTGAGCCGGGATGCCGGCTTGCGTGCATCCCCACTGCGCCTTCAATTCCGGGAGCCTGCTGCGACTTCCGGCACCGCGTTTTGTCTTTACGCCCCCAGCTTCGCCAGCAGGGTGCGCATCCTCGCGCCAAAACCTTGTTCCTGGATCATCTTTGCCATGGTGGTGCGATGGGCATACATGGCCAGCCCGATCAGGTTCGCGAACTCGGGTTCGGCCAGTTGCGGAGGCATGCCGGCGATGGGTTGCGGGGAAGCCAGCCGCACCGGCTTGTCCAGGATTTTCTCGCAAACTTCTGCCAGACCCTCCAGCCGCGACCCGCCGCCCGTAAGCACCATGCCGGCGTTACAGTTCTCCAGCACACCCGCCTGGCGCAGATGGTCACGAATCAACTCGCAGAGTTCGTCCGCGCGCGGCTCCAGGATCTCCGCCATGAAGCGGCGCGGCATCAGTCTTGATGGCCGGTCGCCAACCGCGGGAACTTCAATTTCATCGCCTTCAGGAACCTCGCTGCTGATGGTGCTGCCAAAATTCTTCTTGATCCGCTCCGCCGCTGCCACCGGAGTCCTCAGCCCAACCGCCACGTCGTTGGTGAAGTGATCGCCGCCAATCGGGATCACGCCGGTGTGCGCCACCATGCCGTCGCAATAAACGATCAGGTCTGTTGAACCGGCGCCGATATCGGCCAGGCACACGCCCAGCTCTTTTTCATCCGCGCGCAACACCGCATCGGCTGACATCAACGCTTCATACACCACGTTGTCCACGTGCAGCCCGGCCCGGTTCAGGGCGCTGACGACGTTTTGCGTCGCGCTGGCGGACGCCGTGACCATGTGCAGGTTCACTTCCAGCCGGCGGCCCATCATGCCCGCCGGATCGCGCAGGCCGCCCTGATCATCCAGAATGAATTCCTGCGGCAGCAGGTGCAGAATCTCGCGGTCGGCGGGCAAAATCACAGACCGGGCTTTTTCCACGGCGGTGCGGATGTCCTCGCGCTTGACGTCGCGCGGGCGCGAGCCCAATGTAACCCCGCCGCGGCTGGTAACACCCTTGATGTGCGAGCCTCCAACCGCCACCATGGCGCTCTCCACGGTGCACTCGGCAAGCTTCTCGGCTTCTTCCACCGCCTTCTGGACGCTGTGTACGGCTTTATCGAGCTCGACAATAATGCCCTTGCGCGACCCGCGGCTCTCCACCACGGCATGCCCCCGGTAGCGCAAGCCGGAATCGCTGGCCTGACAGATCAGGGCCGCGGTCTTGGCACTGCCCACGTCCAGCACCGTGATGAAGTTATGATTGCCGCTGCCGTTCCCGTTTTTTGGCATACTGCTCATGAAAGAAGCTCCCAGCCTTTAGCCATTAGCTTTTAGCCCGCCGTCTCCAGTGTTTTCTCCGCGCCGCCGCGCCGCCGCGGTGAACAGGCTTGGCCGGCGCAGCCGCCGCAGGCGGCGTTGCCTGACTCGTGGTCGCCGCCGGCTTGTCTGGATTGACAATGATCTGCCCGTCGTAACGCAGGTCCACCGATTGCAGGTCTGCGAACTGGCGCCGCCACTCGGCGATGTGGGCCAGATAAAGCTTGTAGCGTTGCAGAAAGTTCGACGATCCCAGGTGGATCAGCAGCGCGCCGCCGCCTTCATCGGCCATGACCTTGACGTCTTCCGGATCGGAGAGATCAACTTCGCTGAGCTGGCGCGTATAGCGGGCGCCGTCCTGGCCGCCGGAGTCGAGTTCCGCCGCCATGTGGTTGTAAATCTTCATGGCCGCCGCGCGCGAGGAAAGCGGCTCCGTATCGCTGATGCCGCGGATCACAGGAAAGGAATATTTTGTCTTCCGGTCGGCCGGCATGTCCATGATGACGCCGTTTGCATCAATGAGGCTGATGCGGGGGCCAATCTGGGCGAATGCGACCGGCGTCCGCTCCTTGATAGTTACGGCAATCCGGTCAGGCAGCAGCCGCATTACCGTGGCGGATTCAACCCAGGGTATTTTTTCGAGCTGGTGCTGCCGCTCTTCCAGAGGCACAAAAAAGATGTTGCGGCCGATGTCGGCTCCGGCCACCTCCATCACATGGGCGTGCGACGCGTTATGCACCCCGCTGATCTCGATGTTCTCGCTCGAGCTGATGCGGAACCGCCAGGAGTGCATCGCGTAACCGTATGCCGTGGCTCCAGCCCCGCCGAGTATCAGTGCAGAGCCCACGATCACCGCCGCCAGCTTGACCCTGTGCGCCACGTTTCTGGGCAGCACATTGCGCTTTACCGGAACGCGGCGACGGGCGCGCAGAAACTGCACTTCATCATCATCCTCAAGTTCCAGGGAAATATTGTCGTCGCCGTCGTTGGCAACGGCGCGTTTCCGGGAACGCTCGGCAGTCTTTCGCGAAGAGTTCGGGGAGGGCGAATCGCCGGAATCGTAAGAGCGCGGGAAGTCTTCCTCGCGGTAGCCCGCAGAGGTGCGAACAGTCAACTCGCGGCCACGGTTCGCTCTTGCCCGTAGCGGGACGGCAGGTTCGTCATTTGGATTGACTTCAATCAGCTCGCGCGCCATTAAAGCAATCAGGCCTGCGGAGTTTTCGCCAACCTCAATATACCTGTTTTCAGCCGTTTATGTTAGGAGAATTTATGTCTAATGCTGATTTTTTTATGGCAAACGTCCGCAGTAGTCCCCAACAGCGCCTCCGCTTGCATCGGGAAGGCGAACTGGTGATTGCTGCCGGCGCCGATCTTCTGCGAGAGTCCGGTTCCACGGTGCACAAATTGCCCGCTCCCGGCGTGCAGTTTAAGATAAGTTCTCGACATCACCTGCATCCATGAGCACTTCCAAAGTCAATCCGGAATCCGCGCCCGCCGCCTCCACGCAGTCCAACTTCATCCGCGATCAGATGATCGAGGATCTCAAAACCAGCAGGCACGACGGACGCATCTGGACGCGCTTTCCTCCCGAACCTAACGGTTATCTGCACATCGGACATGCCAAGGCCATCTGCCTTGACTTTGGCCTGGCCGACGAGTTCGGCGGCGGCACCAACCTGCGCTTCGATGACACCAACCCGGAAAAGGAAGAGACCGAGTACGTTGAATCCATCCAGGAAGATGTCCGCTGGCTCGGTTTTGAATGGGAGAACCTGCTCTATGCATCGGATTATTTCGATCAGCTCTATGAGTGGGCTGTCCAACTGATCAAAAAAGGCAAAGCGTACGTTGATGACCTCACGGCGGATGAAATTCGCCGGTATCGCGGCACGCTCACCGAACCGGGCAAGGAAAGCCCGCATCGAAATCGCTCCGTGGAAGAGAACCTGAACCTTTTTGAGCGCATGAAGGCGGGCGAGTTCCCTGACGGCTCCCGCTGCCTGCGGGCGAAGATCGACATGACGTCGCCCAACCTCAACATGCGCGATCCGGTCATGTACCGCATTCTGCGCCGGCCGCATCACCGCACGGGCGACAAGTGGTGTATCTATCCGCTTTACGATTATGCCCATGGCCAGAGCGATTCGCTGGAGCGCATCACCCACTCCATGTGCACGCTGGAGTTTGAGGACCATCGCCCGCTCTACAACTGGTTTATCAGGGAACTCGGCATCTTTCCCTCGCAGCAGTTTGAATTTGACCGCCTGAACCTTACCTACACACTGCTGAGCAAGCGCAAGCTGCTGCAACTGGTCCGCGAAGGCCGCGTGAGCGGCTGGGACGATCCGCGCATGCCCACCATCTCCGGCATTCGCCGCCGCGGCTACACGCCTGAAGCCATCCGGACGTTCGTTGCCAACATCGGCGTGAGCAAAACGCAGGGCACCATCGAACTGGCTATGCTGGAGCACTTTGTCCGCGACGACCTCAACAAACGCGCGCTGCGCGTGATGGGCGTGCTCAAGCCGCTGAAGGTGGTCATCGACAATTATCCCGAGGGCCGGGTGGAAGAAATGGACGCCGTGAACAATCCTGAAGACTCGTCCGCCGGCACGCGCAAAGTGCCCTTCAGCCGCGTGCTCTATATTGAGCAGGACGATTTCCGCGAAGTGCCGCCCAAAGGCTACTTCCGTCTTTCGCCCGGCAAGGAAGTACGCCTTCGTTACGGGTATTTCATCACCGCGCAGAATGCAGTCAAAAACGCGCAGGGCGAAGTCGTGGAGGTGCACGCGACTTACGATCCCGCGACGCGCGGCGGCAACGCCCCCGACGGGCGCAAGGTCAAGTCAACCATTCACTGGGTTTCCGCGACGCATGCCGTCGATGCCGAAGTGCGTCTCTACGACAACCTGTTTTCCAATCCCGATCCCGGAGATGTCCCGGAAGGCAAGGATTTCACGGCCAACCTGAACTCGAATTCGCTGGAGATCATCAGCCACGCCAAACTCGAGCCCTCATTGAAAAGCGCCAGTGTGGGCGATCGCTTTCAATTTGAGCGGCTGGGCTATTTCTGCGTTGATCCGGATACCACGGCGGAGAAGCTGGTGTTCAATCGTACGGTCGCACTGAAAGATACGTGGGCGAAGGTGGAAAAGAAGAACGCATAGACAGGACTGTCAAAACCATACCGCTGATTGCACTGATAAAACTGATTTACGCTGATTGACGCTCAGAAAATCAGTGTCATCAGTGTTCATCAGCGGTAAGACTTTTCCGGAGCCTAGCCAAGGAGTTTAAGGAATAACGCGTGTTCAAATCCCGGAAACACGCTCCCGACATTCTCATTTCCCAGATGCCTGCTCACGGCTTCGCTCAGCACCAGGCGGAAATCCGTGGTCAGGGCCAGGTCGCGGCCTTCATTGAGCTGCTCCGGCGCAAGTCCGGGCCAGCGGCCGTAAACTCTGCCACCCTTCACCGGCCC
>JBLMYN010000005.1:0-4455 GCA_050258305.1 Actinomycetota bacterium | reverse complement strand
GTTTTGGCGGCGCCTGAGCCGCCAGCCGAAATCCTGAGCGGAGCGCAGCGAAGTCGAAGGACCTCAACACTCCAGCGGTTTGGAGCGAAGCGACAAAAACAACGACCGACCCGCGGGGCCGTGGGACCGGGCCGTTCTGAACCCGTCCTAAGACGGTGGGAACCCGCCGCGGCTCTTTAGGCATTTCCGTACTGGCGGAACCTCGCGCACCGAGCCGTTATTATACGAGTCAGGCCCCCTGTTCATTGAATGTTGGTTCATGAACGGTTACCGTTCTCACCTGCTTTGCAGGCCGTTTATCAGTGTTGATGCTAAAGAAAACCAGAATAGATGGCAAGCTGTTGCCGTCTATTCGCCCGCCTGCCATCCAATCACACGTTTACAATTTCCTTTCGTGATCGACTCCGAGGAAACGAAAACATTCACGGTGCCGCCCGAGGCCGCCGGTCAGCGTCTGGACCAGTGGCTCGCCGCGCAAATCCCTGAGATCAGCCGCGTGCGCGTGCAGCAGCTCATAGCTCAACATAAGATTCAGCTCGCAGGCGGTGTGGGCCCCAAAGCGTCTCTGCGGCTCCGTGGCGGCGAGCACATCACCATCACCGGCCAGGTGGAGCTTCCTCCGCTGCGCGCGTTTCCTGAAGACATTCCGCTCGACGTCGTATATGAGGATGACCACATCGCGGTGATCAACAAACCTGCCGGCATGAGTGTCCACGCCGGTTCAGGCAAAGGCGAATCCGGCGGCAAAGGTACGCTGGTAAATGCGCTGTTGCACCGGTTTGGCAAGCTGTCAGAAACGGGCGGGCAGCTCCGGCCGGGGATCGTCCACCGCCTGGATAAAAACACCAGCGGGCTGGTGATCGTGGCCAAGACGGATGCTGCTCATCGCAAGCTGGCTCAGCATTTTTTGCGCCGCGAAGTAAAAAAGACATACTTAACACTCGTACACGGGTGGATGCCTGAGTCCCGGGGCACCATTGACGCTCCCATCAGCCGCGACCTGCTCCGGCGCGAGCGTATGACTACGCGACGCAGGACCGGGCGTACCGCCGTAACTCACTGGAAAGTATTGAAAAAACTGGACACTCCCTTTGGCAAGTTCTCTCTGCTGGAGGTCAGGATTGAGACCGGCAGGACGCACCAGATCAGAGTACATCTGGCTTCCGTGGGCCATCCTGTGGCCGGAGACGTGCTCTATGGAGCACCAGCGGCGCTACGTGGTTACGGAGGTACATCACAGCATGCTGCATCTCTGGACAGGCAGTTTCTGCATGCTTCGGGGCTACAATTCGAGCATCCAATTACACATAGGCTACTGGAATTGGAACAGCCCCTGCCGGAACAATTGAGCAAGTTCCTGCGTAATCTGGGGCGCTAAGGAAGTCAGAGAACATGACTTTATTGCGAATCCGATTTTTGTTTTTGAGGGAATTGGCCCTGGTTTCAGCCGCCCTCATGGTTGCAGGTCTGCTTGGAATTCCAGCAGCCCAGGCGCAGACGCCGCTGCTGCAGCCGGGAACGGCCAACGCGGTGCCCCCGGGCACGGCGACACTGGGCAATGATGACCAGCCAGTCGAGATTTTCCGCACCCGTACCGACGAAGTGAACGTCATCTTCACGGTCACGGACAAGCACAACAAATTCGTAAAGGACCTGAAACAAAGCCAGTTTACGATCCTGGACAACAATCTGCCGCCCCAGCAGATCATGGACTTTGAAGCTGAGACCAACATGCCCTTGCGCGTGGGATTGCTGATCGACTCCAGCTTCTCCATCCGCGACCGCTTTCTATTCGAGCAGCAGGCGGCCTCAAAGTTCCTCAGCCAGATCATCCGCCCGAATACCGACCAGGCGTTCGTGGTTGGTTTCGGTGAGACCTCTAAAGTAACGCAGGACTTCACCAGCGATATGAACAAGCTGGATCACGGCATCCGTGTGATCCATCCCGGCGGCGGTACAGCTCTGTGGGACGCTGTTTATCACGCCTGCAAAGACAAGCTGATGAAGGAGAACGAGGACGCGAACCACCGCACCCTGCGCAAAGCCATTATCGTGGTATCAGACGGCGACGACAACCAGAGCGAGGTCACGCGCCGGCAGGCCTTTGAGATGGCGCAGCGCTCCGGCGTCATCGTCTATACGATCAGCACGAATCTGAGCAATATCCTTGACACAGGCGATCGCAACCTGAAAATGCTGGCGGATGCGACCGGCGGAAGAGCGTTTTTTCCGTACAAGCTCAAGGACCTGACGCAGGCCTTCCGCAGCATTAGTGAGGAACTGCGCAGCCAGTACTCGGTCTCCTATAAACCGGCTGACTTCCGCGCCGACGGAGAGTACCGCCCAATCAAGATCAGCGCGGAAAACAAGCATCTGCACGTGCGCGCCAAAAAGGGCTACTACGTGCCGAAATAGACCAATTCCATATCCATTTCAAAGACCCGGGAGGCGTTTCCCGGGTTTTTGCCTTATCAGGCGTAATTTGGCGGCCCACGGTCTCTGGCCCGCAGCTATAATTGACTCTGTCCCCCATGAGATTCGCTGCCTTCGTTTTAGCTCTTAACCTCTGCGGCATGGCCGCCGCGCAGAAAGACCCCGCCTTACCAGCGCAGTTGCAACGCCCGCCGTCGCCGCAGGCTTCGCCCAGTCCCGCTGCTGTCGTGGACCCGGGCACGTCCGACAGTAAAACGGACAACAGCCAGATTCCGGTCTTCCGCACAGGCACCAATGAAGTCAACCTGATCTTTACGGTCACTGACAAGCACGGCCGGTTCATTCGCGACCTCAAGCAAAACGATTTCAAGGTTCTGGACAATAATCTGCCGCCCCGTGAGATCACACATTTTGAGGCCGAAACAAACCTGCCTTTGCGCGTCGGCCTGCTGATTGATGCCAGCAATTCCATCCGCGACCGCTTCCAGTTCGAACAGCAGGCGGCGATCCAATTCCTGCAGCAGATCATCCGCCCTCGTAATGACAAAGCCTTCGTACTGGCCTTCGATGAAGTTCCGGACGTGACGCAGGATTTCACCGGCAACCTCGACAAGCTCACGCGCGGCATCCAGGTCATCCGCCCCGGCGGCGGCACCGCGCTGTGGGACGCGGTCTACTACGCCTGCCGCGACAAACTGATGAAGGAACAGGAAGGCTTTCCCGTCCGCCGCGCCATGATTCTGGTTTCAGACGGCGATGACAACCAGAGCCGCGTGTTGCGTCAGGAAGCTCTTGACATGGCCCAGCGGGCTTCGGTCATCATTTATACGATCAGCACCAATCTCACCAGCAGCAGCGTGGACCAGGGTGACAAAAATCTGAAGATGCTGGCTGAAGCCACCGGTGGTCGCCCATTCTTTCCTTTCAAGCTCCAGGACCTGGCGGATGCCTTCCATGACATCCAGGAAGAGCTGCGCAGCCAGTACGTGATCTCTTACAAGCCGGATAAGTTCTACGCAGACGGCGAGTTCCGGCAGGTGAAGATCAGCATGGTCGACAAAAAGAAGCTACGAATTCGCGCCAAAAAAGGCTACTACGTCCCCAAACAGTAGCCGCTTCGCGCCGCCGGATGGGGTGAGAATGCAAACTTCCGCGTCCGCGAGTGAAACGCTTCAAGGTCTCAATTCACGTATCCACAGAACGCCAAAGTGGGATGGCGTGTGCAAGAGGGTTTTTTACTCCTGCTCGCCGCCCTTCTCTGTTTGCCGGGTTTCATCGCCCCGGAGCCGGGTCCGGGGCGCCTCTTTCCGGAGCACTCGTTACGGCCTTTTGGATCGCTATCTGCAGTTAAGCGCATTCCTTACCCGGGAGATCTCTAGCCGACCTTATGGGGGCCGGCTGGAAGTGTTTCTATGATGAATGGCTGGTTAAAAGCTGATCAAAGTATTGCAAAAGCTATTGTTTTTGCCGGATGAGTGAACTATGGTGAGTGCAGCGAAATTGGTGCAACTCGCAATTTCGCCAAGGTCCGCCATGGCAACGGTTTCAGGGAAACTATCGGGGAAGCAGCCGAGTTCAGGCTTGTGGCTGCAGGTGGCGGCAGTCTGCTACCGCTGGCGCCACGGATCCATCGAGTTCCTGCTTGTCAACACGAGCTCAGGAAAGTGGACCTTTCCCAAAGGAAGAATCGAGCCGTCACTCTCAGGGAGTGAAAGCGCGGCGCGCGAGGCCTGGGAAGAAGCAGGCGCGCGAGGGCGGATTGAGACGGAACATTTTGCTGTTTACCTCGATACGAAACGGACCCTGGGACGCGATCATCAGAGCCGCGAAATTATGATCGCCGGCTTCCTGTTTGAAGTCCACAGCACCGTGCAGCCGCAGGAATATCATCGCTATCCCACCTGGTTTGCTGCAGATCAGGCCAAGACGAGATTGCAGGACGCACGAGCTCCGCGTTACGCCTCGCAGGTGAGCAGCGTCATTGATGCAGCGGTCGAACGCCTCAGCGATAAGGTACTGCTG
>JBLMYN010000004.1:0-17976 GCA_050258305.1 Actinomycetota bacterium | reverse complement strand
GCAGCCGCCCGAGCGGCGCGCTGGCCGCGACCACCCTTGCCGTGGTCGGCGTGGGAGTTCTGTTCCCGTTTCTGCCCGTTGGAAAGGAATTTGGTTTCACGCCTCTGCCGGGCGTGTATTTCGTTTTTCTCGCGGTGGCGACTGCGACGTATCTGCTGCTGGTGGAAGCGGCCAAGCGCTTGCTGATGCCGAAGCTGGAGGAGGAGAACTAGATTCAGGGGTGCAGCACACGGTTCCAGGTCGTGTTCACGGTACTCGGGAAGCCATCAAATTGCGTTGTGCTTCCTCTGTGGCTTCCTCCGAAAATGCGACGAGAAGCGTGTGCGACCGCTATCGGACATGGCGATTCCGTGGTAGAACCCGGCAGTCCGGCAACCACATTGACCCTTATGTCTGCCCGTACACCGGTATCGCTCCGCCGTGTACAAGCTTCGCTTCATCGCTGCAGAGAAAGAGGATCACGCGCGCAATCTCTTCCGGTTTTGGCCATTTGGAAAAGTCGGCGTTCGGCATGGCTCGGCGGTTGGGCTCCGTGTCGATGATGCTGGGCAGCACCGAATTGACGCGCACGCCGGTGCCCTTGAGGTCCTGGGCAAGGCAATCGATCATGGCCAGTGCGGCCGATTTTGACGCGGCGTAGGCGGCAGCTCCGGCGGCATGGTCGAAAGCCGCTTTGGCCGCGATATTCACAATGGAGCCGTTTTTCTGCTTCAGCATGGCGGGAACTGCGGCGTGGGCCAGTGCGTAGCCTGCGTTCACGTTCAGGTTGAACATGAGCCGCCACGTCTTCGGATCGGTCTCCCAAAGCGCCTTGCCTCCGGCGTACGCCCCAATGGTATTGACAAGGATGTCGAGCCGTCCGTAGCGTGCCGTGATGCCATCCACCAGAGCCCGGCTCGCAGTTTCATCCGTGGCGTCAAGAGGCAACAATTCCAGATGGGCGCTGGAGCCGACGGCATCGCGCAGAGCGTCAGCTTCCTCTTTAACGATGTACGTCGCGATGACAGATGCGCCTTCATGCAGAAAAGCCAGTGTGACAGCTTTGCCCAGCCCGCCAGTTCCTCCGGCGACCAGGACAATCTTCGAGGAGAGCGTGGTGTTCACGTGCGAGAACTCCTTCCAGTGTTCTAGTGTACCCGGCGGAGTGAGTTTTTGCGGAGGGGTGCCCTGGCAGAGTCAGTGAGATCCTTGCGCAGGATCAAAGTGCGCGTCCTGGCCGTTCCAGTTCGGCTCAAACATTCTTCACGTTGAGATGGAATATCTTCTGGATAAACTTTGCAGGCTCGTTGACTGAAACAATGATGCCGGTAGCCTTGAGAGGAGCACCGCGAAAGAGCTTGTAGACCTCAACACTCTCCGCCAAAGACACCATGACCATTTCTGATCCATGCACACTCAGGTTCGCCACGGAATCGCCTTTGATCGGGCCGTCGATTTTCTTTGCGTGAGTGACCAGCCGCAAAGGTATTTTTGCGTGGCCCAGTATGCCCTGGTGTACGGCGATCTCCTCGCCTGCGAGCGTATGGGGGCGGAGCTTCATAGTGATGTAAATTCCAAGGCACCAGAGGCACCCCCAGATGTTCAGGAAAAAGAAGACAAGTTCAACAATCCTGTTGTGCGACAGCACTCTCAGCAGCAGGAAATCAGCCGGCGAAGCAATAAGCACCAGGACAGGCAGCATGGCCATGGTCGCACCTTCGGCATAGCCGAACCCAGTCACCCTGTGGATTCGAAATCCGCGCAACAGAGCGGTTATGGCCGACCACAGGATGACCATTTCCGTCGCAATCCACCGTGCCGCCGCTTCCGGCACGAATTTCGACAGGTAGGCGGCCGCTCGCTGCTCGGGGAGCAAATCAGAGCTTTCCGGCGACGTACGCCGAAAGACAACAATCAGCACAACCAGCGTTGCCACTTCCGCCAGACCGAGTATGAGCCAGGTGATAAGCCCTTCGTGCCGTCCATGAAAGGTAGCTTTGGCCAGCGTCAGTACGGGAATGACTGCCCGCCGCCAGGCACGTCTTCCGGCTGCGATATCCGTGGCAAGAAGGGCCAAACGCGGGATACAGGCGCACCCCAGAATGATTCCGCTGCTGTCCTGATCAACATGCTTCCACAGCGCATAAATATAAAAAGCAATGCCAAGGAATGCGAGAAGATTAGCGCCGAACCGCAGTGCTTTGTTGTATCTGACGGCTGTATTTGCGATTCCCATGGATCCGGGCTGCGTCCCTTTCTGAAGCGGAAATCCGCTGAAAACCAGCTTGCTGGTCCTGAGCGGAACTTCTAATCATCGTTCAAGAATAGGGCTATCTACAAGGGCTCGCTTCAGGGAACGTTACCTGGCCCATCCGTACAGCTTCGCGGCATTGTCGTGCAAGACCATGTGCGCCAGCTGCAGGGCCCGGGCCCGCGTGATTTCATGATCTTCCATCATGCCGGTCAGGGCAATCGCCAGGGCTTCGCGCGCGGAGTGCGTGGTTTGCCAACCGATGACGTCCCAGTCAATTTCCGGCGTATTGGGGTAGAGATCAGTGCCGAACATCACCTTTTCCGGATACCACTCGAGGAATTGACGGATTACCTTGCTCAATGCGCGGGTTGGGATCAGCCAGGTCTGCTCGGAGAAATCGGTGTATACGTTGGGCTTCATCAGGAGGTACGCAACATACTTCGTGAACGGACCGGCGCCGCCGTGAAGCATGACAAACGTAGTTTTGCGCAGAGTGGGATCGTTGAATACTGAGTCGAGCAGGACCGGGTTCGACCCGGCAAGGTCGAAGTAGGTCCCGCATCCTCCACCGGTATGGATATGGACGGGCAGGCCAAGGCGTCCGGCCTCGCGGGCAATGTAACGGAAGAGGTAATTCTGCAACTCAGCGTATTCCCCCCTCTGGGCGATGCCGCCCTTGATGAACCGGGTGTAGACGGAGCGTGCTTCAGCCAGATCCACGGTCTCGCTCGGCGGAACCCGGCCAAAATCCAGGCTTCGCAGATAGGCCGCTTCAAATTTGATGGCAACGGCGCCATTCTTCTTTTGCAGCTCAAGCGTTGGCGTGATCACTTTGGCGGTATATTCCTCCAGTGTGTGTGGCAATGCGTCAACGTTGATTTGCCGCATGTAGCGCCGCAGGAGGTTTGTTTCCCGCGAAAAGAAGAACCGCCTGTCCGGCGACTCGGTTTCAAGCCCTGAATTCTTCAGCGGATACATGAGCGGGTCGTCGAAAGGCACCCAGCGGAAGTGCGGAGCTTGCAGCCCGCGGCCCATGGCAACGCGATTCGCAAGTTCCGTCTCAATCCCAAGTTGATCGAGCACCCAGTTTGGAAAATTATCGCCCTGCTGCTGCATGACTTTGTTGCGTGCCTGCAGCAGTTCCTTTACATGCTCCGGCGCCGCGTCATTGTAGGGATAGTTATAGAGAGCCTTCCAGGCCTCAAGGTACTGCGGGTTCTCCGGCCGCGAAGTGGTTGTGGGCACGCTGGGTTCGAGCGGATCGCAGGGCAGCGCGTCATAGTCGTCATCTTTTTCGCCGGGACTCACGAGCTTTGGCGGATGAGAATGATTGTCAATGGCCTTAATCTGCTGGATCTCGGCGAGAAGCTGTGGATCGGGAGTTTGCGCGTGGGTTGCCCCTGCGAGAATAAGCAGGACGCCTGTTAGGAAGATGGGCTTCAGCATTCCATTGACCCCTTATGAGGAGTATCAAAATCCGATGTGCGAAAGGGTATATCGCGAACGCGATTCGTGCAAAGGGAGTATGGATGGGGGATTTGAGCCGGGCGTCATTTGGGTTTCGGCATTCAGGGCCGAAAACAGGATCGGCAGAAGAGGATTCCACTGGCTCCAGTTGTGGCCGCCGTGTTCCCTGGTGAATTGGAATCGGAAGCCGCGCTCTTTCAAGATTCGTGCAAACCGCAAATTTGCCGGAAGCAAACCTTCATGATCGCCACAGGAAAGCCACAGGTACGGGGTTTTTGCCGGATCGGCGGAGCGTGCGAGTACATACGGATCGTTGTCGCGCTGATGCTGTCCGTCCCAGTCGCCGAAGATCGATCGATGATGACGCCATTGCGGAATACGCCTGACAGAAAAGGGACGGGAAGGAACATCCAACGCAGGACTGATGCCGGCAGCGAATCCGAACAGTTCAGGATGTTTAAGAGTGAGGACAACCGCGCCAAAGCCGCCCATCGAGACTCCCATGATGGCGCGATGGCGGCGATCTCTGGCTGCAGGAAATCTCTGCTCTACATCAGTAATTAGGTCTTTGACGACGTAATCTTCGTAGCGGCCCTGTGGGTTCCGGGCGGAATTCACATAGTAGGAAGAATCGCCCTGCGGCATCACTAGGATCAATCCGTGCGCGGCATATTGTGCTACATCAGAATCATTGGTCCAGTTGCGGAAGGTCTCCCCACCGCCATGAAGGAGGTAAACCACCGGAAGTTTCTTCCCGTCCGCATCGTAGTTTGCGGGCAGCACCACCCGGTATGGCATGTTGCGCTGCAGAGCAGCGCTGAAGAAAGTTACATCCTGCATCTTTACGGCGCGGGTGAGGCGAGGATGATCCGCTACTGGTGGTTCCGTCCTGCTGCAAGAGGTAAGCAACAGTGAAGCCAGCAGAGCGACAACGATCCACGGTGTGCGCAAACACGTGCTCGGTACCCGTGAAAAGTTCGTCAATTGCTTAGGGATCACGTGCTCCTCAATCTGCCGCGCTGCTCACGCCGGCGCGAAGAGTCTGCTTGCGCACCGTGAGCTTTTCGATCAAGTCAGGTTTTAGAGCAAAACCGCGGCCCGGAGTTTGCGGGACCTTAATGAAACCTTCTGGCGAGACTTCAACCGGGGGTTCGATGATGTCCTCTTTCCAGTATCTCTTGGAGGCAGATACATCACCAGGAAGCGTGAAGCCGGGCAGAGTAGAAAGGGCGATGTTGTGCGAGCGCCCGATGCCGGTCTCAAGCATGCCGCCGCACCAGACAGGAATATTGTTTTGCCGGGCGACGTTATGAACGGCCACGGCCTCGCTGAAGCCCCCGACGCGGCCAACCTTTATGTTGATGATGCGGCAGGAGCCCAGTTCGATAGCGGCCCGCGCGTCGCGCCGTCCGTGGATGGCTTCATCGAGACAGATGCTGGTCTTGAGCTGGCGCTGCAACTGCGCGTGGAAGTAGAAGTCGTCATGCCACAGTGGCTGCTCGATCATGAGCAGCCCAAACTGGTCAAATTTCTTCAAGTGCTCCGCCTGCTCGAGAGTGTAGGCGGAGTTGGCATCGCAGCTCAGGAGAATTTGCGGCCAGCGCTCGCGAATTCTGGCGAACACGTCAACGTCCCAGCCTGGTTTGCATTTCACCTTGATGCGGCGATAGCCCGCGTCCAGTTCGGTTTGGATTTTGTCTATTAACTGCTCGACGGAATTTTGTATGCCAATGGAGACGCCGCATGGGATCTCCGTTTGCGAGCCGCGGAGCAAGCGCCAGAGCGGCAGTTGCCGTTGCTGAGCTTCAGCGTCCCAGACGGCATTTTCCACCGCACCTTTGGCCATCCGGTGGCCGCGGATTTTTCCCAGCAGCAGGGGCGCATCGGCGCCTTTTTCCACTGTACGGCCCAGTACGGCCGGCGCGAGGTAGCGCTCAATGGCATACCATGCGGTATCAATGGACTCTTCACTGTAATAAGGATCTTCGCCGGCCACGCACTCGCCCCAGCCTTCCGACCCGTTGGTATGCAGCGTAAGCAGAAGAATGCGGCGTTCCGTGGTGCGCCCGAAACTGGTTTCAAAGAAGTGCACCAGCGGCATGCGGATTTCGCGCAGCGTGACTGCTTCAATTTTCATTCCGTTTCCTCTCCGCCGGCTGAAGCGTAAGACCACTTTTCGTCCCAGCGTCCCAGCAGAAACGAGCCATTGTCCTGACTGTCGCGTTCATAGCTGAGCACAGCGAGTCCACTGCGAAATGAATCCAGAAATTCCTGGCGGTTGCGCTTTTGCACCTCCGCGGCTTTGCCCCGTTCCGCATCGGAAGCCTTCCAGGCGTAGATTTGCGCCGGAACACTGATTCTTTTCTCCACCTTGAACTGCGGAGCCACGCCTTTTTCAAGAAGGCTGGTGACCCGCTTTGATTGGACCCACCATTCCGCCACGAGGCGGTCGGTGGGAAGGCCGCCCTGCAGTGGCGATGATGAATAGCCGTAATGGTTCACGCTATAGCGCCGGGCGATAGCTCCCAGCCGGGCCAGATTCAGGTGAGCATTCTTGATTTCCAGCGGATCGAAGGTCCATTCGAGGAGCTCGAAGCCTTTGCCGATGGCATCCTGACGCTGCGCCAGCTTGAGGCGGCGACCCAGGCCGTAATTGCGGAACGACTCGCGCACGGCGAGCATATGGGAATGCAGATAGGAATGGCCGTTGCGGGTTCCGGGAATCGAGAATGCAAATCCCACGAGATGATCTCCATCAAACGCGCCAATGATCTGGCCGCCGATTTTTTCGCTCACCACGAACATGCGCAGGGGGACGACGTCCAGGTCGTCGAATTGCCAGACTTCCTTCTGCAGCGCGACGCAGGCTTTGAATTCATCAATCCCGTTGCACTTGCGGATCGTGATCCGTTCGATATCGGGCGCGGTTGCGCTCACTTCTTCCGGACCTCCAGAGATTTCGCGTCCTGCCAGAGCGTCTCCATTTCTTCCATGGTGCTCTGCTCCGGTGTCTTGCCTTTCTTGTGCAGTTGTTCTTCCATCCAGCCAAAGCGCCGGCGGAACTTGCGGTTGGTGCTCCGCAGCGCGGATTCGGGATCAATTGCCAGATAGCGCGCAATATTGACCAGCACAAAAAACATGTCACCCACTTCATCTTCAAGGCGTGCGCGAAGATCTTCGGAAAGCGGCGTCTTGCTCTCCGGCTTTAATGTTTCCCGCGGAGCCTGATCAATCTGCTGCCGAAGTTCGGCGGTTTCTTCCGCCAGCTTTTCGAACAAGCCATCAATATGCGGCCAATCGAAGCCGGCGTGTGCTGCTTTCGAACTGATCTTCTGCGCTTCCATCAGGGCAGGCATGCGCGAAGAGACGTGGTCCAGCAGGCGTTCGGGGCGGTCGTGTGCCGGCTCCACGCCATTGGCGGCAGCGCGCTGCCTCTTCTCTTCCTTTTTCAGGGCTTCCCAGTTTTTCAGGACTTGCTGGGCATCTTCGGCCTTCACATCGCCAAAAACATGGGGATGCCGGCCGATCAGCTTGTTGCTGAGGGCCTCCAGAACGTCGTCAATCGAGAAGAGGCCCTGCTCCCGAGCCATTTCCGAATAAAATAAGACCTGTAGCAGAAGATCGCCCAGTTCGGAGGTTAGCTCGCTCCAGTCTCTGTTATCTATAGCTTCTAATACTTCGTAGGTTTCTTCTAATGTATAGCGCTTGATCGTATCGAAGGTCTGTTCGCGGTCCCATGGACACCCGCCCGGGGCGCGCAAACGGGCCATAATGGCTACTGCTCTTTCGAATTTTTCTCCTGTGGGTGGCACAAAACTAATGCTATCATTGCCCCACTTTCTTGGTCCTGAATGCGTAGGAGAACGCCGCCACCGTGCCCGTAAACCCGACGAATGGCCTGAAAACACTTCCGGTAGCCCGAATCAAGTCAGCTTTGTTTGGCGTGCTGGACACACGCACCCTTCTGCCTGTGGCGTTCATGCTGATGCTCACCTTCCTTTTTGCCATGGCATGGGACGGTTATTCGAGCACGCGCCAGCTCCTTAATGCACAAGCTTATGTTGAGCGCACACATGAAGTCCTGCACGAGATGGATGGCGTGGAGGACGGGATCCAGGACGCACGTGAAGCATGGCTGCACTACGTGCTGACCCCGGAACAACAGGACCGAACCAATTTCGCAGACGCTGAAGCACGCATCTGGGGGCAACTCGCCAGCGTGCACCGGCTTGATACCGAGCATCAGGCAGCTATCGAGAACCTGCGCGGACTGATCAGGGACGAGTTGGGCCAGCTGAGCGACGATATGGTCACGCAGCATACCAAGCTGATCTATCACTCGAGGGAGAGCGATGAGAAGCGCGACCGCGTGCGTGAGGCCATCCAGAAATTCAAAGATGAAGAGGTGCAAATCCTGCGCGAGCGCAACGATGCCGCCGAGCAGCGCGCCGCCCAGATCACGCGTAGCGTTACCGTCCGCATCATCGTATTCAGCTCATTCATGGGGATTCTGTTTCTGCTGGTGCTGCGCGATTCCAAGAAGGTGCGCGTTGCCGAACAGAAGGCGCTGTTCGCGCAGACGCGCCTGGAAGGTTCGTTGCTGCAGCTGCAGAGCGAGACGGAAAACAGCCGCTTGCTGAACGAATTGCAGGCGGACTTCCAGATCTGCGTGAACGCGAGTGAAGCCTACAAAGTCGCGGCAACCTACCTGCACAAGCTTCTCCCCGGCAGCGGCGGAAACGTTTTCGCCATTGCCCCGGACAATCGCATCGAGATGGTCGCGGGCTGGCCGGATAGCGAAGAAAAGTTCCTGAACCAGTACTTCTCCACGGAAGACTGCTGCGCCGTGCGCGGCGGGCGCTTGCACGCGCACCTGGACTCGCCGCGCGGAGTGGAATGCAGGCATTTCCACGACGAATCTCCCGCTGCATACATTTGCTTTCCGCTCTCCGCGCTGGGCGAAGCGCTGGGCATTCTGCACGTCAACGCGGCGAACGCCGGACTGTTCACGGCTTCGCGCCTGACGCTGATCCAGCAGATCGGCGAATATGCCGCGCTGCGGCTGGCGAACCTGAAGCTCAAAGAAAAATTGCAGGACCAGTCGATCCGCGATCCGCTCACCGGCCTGTACAACCGCCGCTTCCTGGAAACCACGCTGGAGCAGCAACTGCGCAGCTTCGGCGAAGCGCGGGACGGCATCGGCATTGGCATTGTCATGGCCGATATCGACGGTTTCAAGCTGTTCAATGACACCTTCGGCCATGAAGCCGGCGACCACGTGCTGCGCGAAATCGGGTCGCTCCTGCGCCGCTGCGTCCGCTCGGAAGATATTGTCTGCCGTTACGGCGGCGAGGAGTTCCTGGCCGTGATTCCGGAAAGCTCGCCGGAAAGCGTCTGCGAGCGTGCTGAGCTGATGCGCAACGCCATCTCCAAGCTGGAACTGGAGCACGCCAGCCGCCCGCTGGGCAGGATCACGGCTTCCTTCGGCATCTCCTTCGCGCAGAATAACGAGATTTCTTCTGACACGCTGCTGCGCCGCGCCGATGAAGCACTCTACGTGGCCAAGCGCAGCGGTTGCGATTGCGTGCGTGTCTGCGAGTCCGTTGCCCTGTTGCTTGCTCAATCCAAGGAAGAGAGAGACATGCCTGTGCCCCCGCGGCCCCGTGCGGCGACAGTCAAGCGGGCCTGAAAATCCAGGTATTCGCCGGCCTGCATAACAATCGCTGCACTCTACACATGGCGATGCTCCGCCAATTCCATCCCTCGACAATTACTCTGAAGTAAATAGAATGCGGCCGCTCTGTTAAATCCATGGAACTTAGGTGCATTAAAGCTCCCTTACGGATGCAGCATTTCCGGTAACCACAAACTAAATGCTGCGAAAGTAATGTTGTCAGGGCACAAAATTGGCATCTAAATAGATGACGTGAGTAGCGCATTTCCACTGCAGGGCCGGGGTTTTGACGTCCTGGTGATCGGTGGCGGCATCAACGGCGTGGCCGTTGCGCGTGAGTGTGCCCGGCGCGAGAAGCGCGTCCTGCTGGTGGAGCAGAACGACTTTGCCTCCGGCACCACCAGCCGCTCCACGCGCATCATTCACGGCGGCCTGCGCTATCTGGAACAGTTTGAGTTTGACCTGGTGCGTGAGTCGCTGCGCGAACGCGAGCGCCTGCTCAGCCAGTCGCCGCACCTGATCCGCCCGATGCAGTTCTTGCTGGTGCTGCCGCAGAAGCCGCGGACGTTCCTGCGCAGCTCCCTCGCCATCCGCACCGGCCTGTGGCTCTATAATCGCTGGGCCGGCGGCAAGCGCCAGGCATTCGCCGACATTGAGACTGTGGAGCGTCAACTTGACGCTGGCCGGCAGTGGTCCATTTACTCATACGAAGACGCGCAGTGCGAATTCCCGGAGCGCCTGGTGGCCGAGTGGCTTGCCGAAGCGATGTCTGCCGGCACGGTCGTCCGCAACCACACCACGGCGCTTCAGATTACGCGCAGTAACGGCCGTGTGAGCGGCGCGCGCCTGCGTGACCGCATCTCCGGACAGGAGTACACGGTTTCGGCCGGGCAGGTGGTGAACGCCGGCGGGCCGTGGGCGGACGCCATCGCCAACTCGGCAGGCATCAAGAATGAGCGCATGGTCGGCGGCGTGCGCGGATCGCACCTGGTGTTGCCCAAATTTCCCAACGCGCCTGAGCATCCCATTTACACCGAAGCGGCTGACGGCCGCCAGATTTTCGTGCTGCCCTGGAACCGTCAGGTCCTGGTCGGCACCACCGAGATCGTCGATTCCGGCCCCGCCGACAGCGTGCAGCCTTCGCCCGACGAGGTTGCGTATCTTTTTGACAACTTCTCCCGCCTGCTGCCTAACTCCGGCCTCACCGCCGCGGATATCCGTTACAGCTTCGCCGGCATTCGACCACTGCCTTTCGCGCCGGAGAAAAAGTATTCCGCCATCACGCGCCGCCACGTGCTCTACGACCATGCGGCTGACGGCGCCGCCGGACTCATCTCCGTCATCGGCGGCAAGCTCACCACTGCGGCCCGTCTGGCGCGCGACGTCGGCCGCAAACTCGGGCTCGACATTCCCGAGCCGGCCAACATCTTTGCCGCGCCGGTCGGCGACGACAGCGTGGAATCCGTGGTCCGCCAGTGGGCGCACGCCGTGGCCACCAAGGCGCGCATTCCTGAGGGCTGCGCGCACGGCATTGCCGAGTGGCACGGACGTCACGCCCTGGCGATTGCGCACGCAGCGTCTCTTGACGAGCGGCTGCGCGAGCCCATCTGCGAACATACCTGCCACCTTGTCGCTGAAGCTGTCGAGGCTGTGGCGCACGAGTCGGCCATCACCCTCGGTGACATCCTGCTCCGCCGCGTGCCCGTCGCGCTTGGGCCGTGCTGGTGCTTCGAGTGCAGCCGCGAAGCCGCGCATAAGATCGGCGGCGCGCTCGGCTGGGACCAGGCCCGCATCGGCCAGGAACTGGAGGCCTTCGAAGAAGAGCGTAAGCAGTTCCTGCATCCCAACAGCGCGACAGTTCATGCTCCGTCTCAAGTTCCCATTTCCAACGCCTAGCTCACCACGGCGGCATGGAGAAAAGCCAAAGCCTACCGCTGATCGACGCGGATAAGCGCGGATTCGCACCCGCTCTTCGCCCCAGCCGCTGATACATCTTGCCGTTATCCCACAAAGTGGTATATCCTACTCAGTGGTATATATCGAGTCTGCCGCGTTTACCGCGAGGTTGCATCACCTGGCCGGAGCGTCCGCGCTGGACGTGCTCAGCAGGATTCAGGCCGACTTGCAGAAAGACCCCGAAACGCGGAGACCTGGTGCAGGGCCTGGGCGGAATCCGGAAAGCCAGAATCGGAAATCCCGCGAGGGGCAAGGGCAAACGGGGCGGATACCGCTACCTGTTCCTGTATCTCGAGAACCGGGGACACATTCATCTCCTCTTCCTGCTCGACAAGGATGAGCAGGTGGATTTAGCAAACGACGAACGCAAGGCCTTGCGGGCCCTTGTGGCGGCCATCAAGCAGGCATCGAAGTAAAGAGCAGGTGTGAGTATGAGACGCACGGTAAAGCCCAGGAAAGTGAAAGTATTTCAGGACCTCAGGCGCGCATTGCAGGATGCGCTCGCGTACGAGCAGGGACAGAAGCCGGCCCTGCGCGTGACTGAACTGCCTCCGCCGCCCAAACCGCTCAGTCCTCGCCAGATCCGTGCCATCCGGCAGTCGTTCAACGTGAGCCAGGCGACCTTCGCGCGCATCATCAACGTAAGCGCCAACACCGTGGAGAGCTGGGAGCAGGGCGCCCGCCGCCCGCGCGACGCCAGTCTCAAGCTGTTGACCCTCGCGCAACGCCATCCGGAAGTGTTCCTGACACAAGCCGGATAGGACAGAAAAAACCTCACCACTGATCGACACTGATCGCACTGATTGATTTGCTTTTCTCCGTGCCTCCGTGTCTCCGTGGTAGGTGTTTCGCCGATCCCTGATAAACTTTTCCCCATGCACCAGACCGAACCCATCGCACTCCGTCACAACTGGACGCTCCCCGAGGTCGCCGAAATATTCCATCAGCCGTTGATGGACCTGCTCTACCGCGCGCACACCGTGCATCGGCGCTTCCACCGTCCCGGCGAGGTGCAGAGGTGCCAGCTTCTCTCCATCAAGACCGGCGCCTGCCCTGAGGACTGCGCCTACTGCCCGCAGAGCGCGCACTACAAGACCGGCGTTACCGCCGAGCCTCTCATGGACCCCGACGACGTTTTGCGCACGGCGTGCGCGGCCCGCGCCAACGGCGCCACGCGTTTCTGCATGGGCGCAGCGTGGCGGCAGGCGCCCCAGGGCCGCGACTTTGACCGCGTGCTGGAGATGGTCCGCCGCGTGGCCGAACTGGGCATGGAAGTCTGCTGCACGCTGGGCATGCTCACCGCCGCACAGGCCGCCCAGCTCAAGCAGGCCGGGCTCACCGCTTACAACCACAACCTTGATACTTCGCCCGAGTTCTACGGCAGCATCATTTCCACCCGCGTCTATCAGGAGCGCCTGCGCACGCTCGAATACGTGCGCACCGCCGGCATCCAGGTGTGCTGCGGAGGCATCCTTGGCATGGGTGAAAGCGCCGGCGACCGCATCGGCCTGCTGCACCAGCTCGCCACGCTTCAGCCGCATCCTGAAAGCGTGCCCATCAACATGCTGGTGCGCGCGCCGGGAACGCCGCTGGCAGACCAGCCGCCGCTGGATTCTATGGTCATGGTGCGGGCCATCGCCACGGCGCGCGTTCTCATGCCGCAGTCGCGTGTCCGCCTGGCCGCCGGACGCCTCCAACTCTCTCGTGAAGCCACGGCGCTGTGCTTCTTCGCCGGCGCCAATTCCATCTTCATCGGCGAAAAGCTCCTCACCACGCCCAACCCCGAACCCAGCGAAGATGAGGTTCTGCTGCAGGAACTGGGGATGGAGATGATGCGCTAGCGAGGAAAACCCACCACGGAGGCGCGGAGACGCGGAGAAAATCAGTGTGACAGTGTTGATCAGCGGCGAGATCTTTGCTTTTCCGATCACGGCCATTTCCGACTTTTCTCCGTGTCTCTGTGTCTCCGTGTGGGTGTTTTTTTGTCTGAGCAACATCTGCGTCGATCAGCGCAAATCTGCGGCTAAAGGTTTTTGCCTTTCTCAGCGTCTCCGTGTCTCCGTGGTTGGTGTTAGCTGCGGACCCTCGGCCAGCGCTTCAGCACCCGTGAATTCCCGCTCTTCCAGCTTTCCAGCATGGCGCCCACCTGGATGCGGGGTTCCACGTCCAGCGTCATCTCGGTCTTGTCGGCAAAGGTGAGGGTAATCAGGCTGGCGTGGGCGTCGGAGGAGACGCTCACGTCTTCCAGCGTCTTGCCCCGGACTTCATCAAAATACACCGCGCCGGGCACGCGATGCCGCGCCTGCGGCGCGCTTGTTTTGGCGCCGACCGGCTGGCTTGGCCGGCCTGATTTTGGCGATCCAGAACGGCGGGGGCTTGGGTTACGGCGGCTACGGCCAATGCTATTCTTGGAAACAGCCACGATTGCCTCCTCTGTAGGCGGTTATGGTCAGGGCGCGTTCGGTGCTTACATCACCGGGCACGCCCGCCTTTGTCCCATCACTTCGGGTTCTTTGGTTTTACATCTTCTTTTTTTTGCCTTATCTTCATCTTCTTACATCGAGTCTTGCTTGCGCTGCGGTTTTTGTCAAGGCAATTGAGGGTTCTTCGGGAAAAAACGAATAAAGTAAAGCGATCGTTTAATTTTTTAAGGTGCGGAACATTCGTCAGGCTCTCCGGCTGGCTCCGGTAAGATGGGCTCTCCGAGCCTGGAGATAGATCCTGTCAAACGTGGCTTTCCGCGGAGATCAAGGCTTCGGCATAACTCTTGTGCCTGAAGCAGCTATGCGCCGCGTGAGGTGTTCCACATAACATTGACGACCCACCAGCGCGAGTCGTCGTAGAACAGTTGCATGCTGTTGGCGCCCCGCTCGAAAGGCGGCCCGTTCGGGTCGCGCAGCGATTCGTATCGGCTCAGCACATGCGAGACGCGTCCGAAAGTCTCAGTCTGCCGGCTGGTCTCGCGCTCCCAGAAGTTCTCGACGGCAAAGATGGGCTCGACGCGCCGGATGTAATCCTCGACAGTGAGCAGGCGCACAAGGGGCTTCCCACCCGCGACGGCGACCACCGGCATCAGGCGCGCGCCGTGGATGAACAGCCCGCGGTAACGATCCCAGTCGCGAGGCTCCCCCGCGGGTCCGGAGAGGATGGCATACAGGGCATGCAGGATGCCATCGAGCGTAGAAACGTCAGATTCAAGCGCGGGCTTCATAGGGGGATTGTAGTGGATGGAGCGCAGACGATTCGAGAGCCTCCTGCCATCGCACAGCTCAATTCACGGCCGCACAGTCCCATGTCGAACTAAAGGGCACTCAAGTAAACTAGCGCTGATGAGAGCGTTCACCTGGGTGCTCGTCCTGATGTTGTCGATGTTTTCGTGCGGCTGTGGCACGATCTTACGGCTCGCTCTGGGCCATCCTCATCCGAGCAGGGAATGTACGGAGCGAGGCAAGGCATTCTCGGCAAGGGCGGAGAAATTGAAGCGCGATGCGCCTGAGGTGTTGAAGCTGGGCGCCAAAAAGGAGATTGTGGTCCGCTTCTTCCAGGAGAACGGAATTCCGCCCGAGTTCCTGGGCAACGAGATTACAGGGACGATTCACCTGAAGGGGTGTGCGCCGTCGGGATGCGGTTCGGACGACGCTCTGTTAGGTTTGCGAGTGGGAGTCGACAAAAAAGGTACGGTCACGTCGAAACCAAGTGTGGGCGCTTTGTACACAGATTGCCTGCAGGCTTTGTCGGCAGGCGGCATCCCCTTCGCGTGTTCCGGATTCGGCGACTCGCGCCTGAACACTCTCTGATTTACTGCAGCGCCGGCCCTGGGCCAGGTTTTGCTTGCCGCCCGCTCGCGCTAACCGTGACGCCGGTCACAGTTGTTGCAGCATGCTTCGTCCCAAGCCGAGATTCATGCTACGTTACTCCCATGAACGCACCGGGCACTGGCGCAGGCTACAGGCTGGCGCTGCCGCTGCGGCACTGGCTTGCCCACAGCCTGGGGATTTCAGCGCAAAGCCGAGAGGGGATCTACAGGGACATCACCAGCGCGGCCACGCTGCTGGATGCCATGTACTGGCTGCAGATTTTCTTTGCCGCCGGAATCGCCACCCTGGGGCTGGTGCTGAACAGTCCGGCCGTGATCATTGGCGCGATGCTGATTTCGCCTCTGATGGGGCCGATCCTCTCCGGCGGCCTGGCGCTCTCCGCCGGCGATATGGTCCTTGGAATCCGAGCCGCGGCCAATCTGCTGCTGAGTTGCGCATTGTCGTTCGCCACGGCTGCCTTCCTGATCTGGCTGCTGCCTTTCAAGGAGGTCACGGCTGAGATTGCCGCGCGCACGCAGCCCAACACCCTTGACCTGGCCATTGCGTTGTTCTCCGGCGCCATCGGCTCCTTTTCAGTGTGCAAGCAGTCAAGAGGCATGGTGACCTCCATACCGGGTGTGGCCATTGCCGTCGCCTTAATGCCTCCGCTGTGCGTCATCGGGTTCGGGGCCGGCGTGGCCGCCAGTCTCAATGGAAGTGAAGGCTGGCGCATTGCCCGCGGCGGCGCGCTGCTTTTTCTTACCAACCTGGTCGCCATTACGTTTACCGCAATGCTGGTGTTCGCGCTGCTTGAGGTGAACGCCAGAGAGGTACGGCTTCGCGTGCGGCGCTGGCTGCTTGAAGACCCTGAGACCGCATGGGTCCGGGCAATGCTCGCCGGGATGCCGGCCCTGGTGCGCTTCAGATGGTTTCGTTCTCTGCCGGCAAGGATCATGTTCGCGCTCGCCGGGCTTGCGATTCTGGCCATTCCCCTGAGCACGTCTTTTATTCAACTCAAGCGCGAGATCGCCCGGAAGCATGAGGAAAACCAGGTGCTGCAGGCGATGACGCGCATGTGCGAACGCGAACTTACGGGGTCGCCCCCCGGGCCGCGCTGCTATGTGGGCCAGTTGGCGCTGATGCAACAGCGCGACCGAACGGTTGTGAGCCTCCGACTTTTTACGCAGAAGCCGTACTCGGAAGACGAAAGAAACCGGAAGTTTCAGGAGATTGCCGCTTTGCTGCATCGTCCCGCTGACGCGCTGACCATCAACATGGTGGAGGTGCCGACCGCGTCCGGCGATCTGGCGATGCGAAGAGCCCAGGAGCAGAGCAAGGCCCCTGCGCCGGTCTTAACCGTGCCGCAGTTGCGCACCAGCTTTGTCAGCGCGGTGGATGGCTCACTGTTGTCGCTGCAGTTGCCGCCCTCCGCCGAGCTCATTGATCACACACTGGCGGAGAGCGCCGGTGAACCGCTGCGCGTCATCGTTTATTACCTGGCGGAGCGCCCGATTCACGAAGATGCGCAGGCGCTGCTGCAGGCGCAAATCCGCGAAAGACTAAGTGACCCTGCCGCCGTGGCCGAATTCAGGATTGTGCCGTTGAGTGTGGGACCCATCAGGCTGCCGCTCGGCGGGAGGCTCCGGCTGACCGCTCAGCAGAGTGGACTGATCGACAAGGCGGGCAGCGCCCTGCGGCAGCATTCCTCACTGATGCTGTCAGTGAATGTAGATCAGGCGCGAACGGAGCGGCAGGAGCGCCTGCAGGAATACCACGCCACCATCGCCAGATATCTTGCGCAGAAATGGCAGGTGCAGCAGGACCGCGTTCAGTTCTCGGCGGCAAAGAACCAGCGACGAACCACCGTTATTCATCTGGCTATTTTGCGCCATGCTGCGAACGGAGGAGCGCTGCTGCCGGCTTCTGCCCCGGCGCAAAAATGATGGGCCGGGGCTGGGTTCATGTAACGATCCGTCTGAAAAAGTGCGCAGCCGCAGAGGGCCGGGAGAGAAGTTACCTGGTCTTGTGCGGCGGCTTTTTGTAGGCCTTGCCGAGGCGCTCGAAGAGAGCGGCGCACATGATGGGCAGGCCGACGGTGGCGTCGACAAAGACTTCACCAAAGCGGCCGCCCTCATCCGGCGGGACGAACTTGCCCCAGGAGATGGCCTCAGAATAAGGAGAGCCGGAAAGGCCTCCCCAGTAGACCGGCTCCGGGCAGACGCGCACGCCGTAATGGTAGCGCTTGAGAGGAACGTCTTCTCCTGCGCGGCGGACGCGCAGCTCACAATAAGGTCCGAACTGCTGCGCCCAGTTGCGCGGGACGCCTCCGCCGATGGTGAAGATGCCCAGACGCTTTTGCGCCAGCAGGGTCTCAGCGAAATAGTTGAGATCAAGGAAGGGATCAAAGCGCAACTGCGGCTGGCCTTTGCGGGCGCGCATGCGGTTGTTGAGAGCCACGTCGAGCCCCAGTTCAGAATCAGTGAACGCGGGGACGAAGACGGGCACCTCCTTCTCAAATGCCGACTTGAGAATGCCGCGGCCTTTGGCGTGGCGCTTGAGGTGCTCGCCGATGGCGCGGTTCAGCTTCCACGAGCACATGGTCTGTTGCGGGTCCCATTTGCCCAGGACCTCTTCCATGACCAGCTCAACGTGGTCAAGGTTGGTCTCCGGCTCCAGCGTGTCATAGACGCGGTTGTAGCCGGCCTCATAGAGCTCCTTATCGTTCATGCGCGGGTCATAGCGATAAGGAGCTCTATGAGGCCGGCTACAACCGCGTCTATGACACGCTGGAGCCGGAGACCAACCTTGACCACGTTGAGCTGGTCATGGAAGAGGTCCTGGGCAAATGG
>JBLMYN010000003.1:0-8905 GCA_050258305.1 Actinomycetota bacterium | reverse complement strand
GCGTGGATAGCACAAAAACGGATCTCCCACGCTGGTGGTTGCGGAAGAGAACGCCGGCTCATCGAGCGTGCACTCCATCAGCGTGCCTGCGGGGATGGTGATATCCCGCGCGTGCACCGTGAGGGCCGGCAGAAAGAAAAGAAGCAGACAAAGGGAGTAGCGCAAGCTGGTATGCATCTTCAATCCTCCAGAGCGGTTCGGATCTGGAGCCGGCCTCGCCGGGGCCGTTCCAGAGCAAAAACGTGCGGACGGCCGTGTGCTGGCGATGCAGACATTACTCCAATACGCTCGCGCGGGGGATTCGCGACCCGTGTTGCAACTGCAGACTGCTGGAAGAAGCTGGGTGGATTGGCCCTGCGAGCGCCTTGGTCACCCGGCCAAGGCCCCGAAGAAGAGCAACTCTGGTGCCAGCGCCAGCTTCATTCATCTACCCTGATTGCAAATGAGTTGCAATCCGCCATACCTGCGGTAACTCGATTGACTGGTGCTTTTCAGCCAGCACCTCTGGTGGATTTCAGCCAGAGTAGCTGAATTAGAGTTGTTTAAGACGCTTGTCAATGTCCATGAGTTCTCAATACGGCTTCAGCAGCTCTTCCTCATGGCGGTTCTTCCCCCTCTTTGCGGCGCTTACTGCGCTCGTCATTCCTGGCCGTCGCGGAATCGCGCGCGACCACGGTTAATCCCGGCGATCTCTCGGGGTACAATTCTTGTTCCTGAATCGAGCGGATTTATGCCCAAGCCACTGTGGACATTACACATCACAAAGAACCAGCTCAAAGGCAGCGAGACCACGTACACCGTCACACGACATGCCGCAAGCCAGGCAGCCCCTGATAGCGCCGCCAGCCCGCAGACCTCGCCGCAATCCTGGGGAAGGCTAAGCAGTGTGCTCGGACAGATCGCACGTACGGATGCTTCCAAACTGGCGGCCCTCAAAGAAGAATTGGCCTCGAAAGGCAGCGCTGAGCTCCCCGATGTGCCTCTGGATAGCTTTGATCTGCGCCTGATTGGCTTCACGGATGGATAACGGTCGGACGCAATTGCTGGCTTAGAATCGGTCCGTGCTGCTTTGCTTAGCTTGGAGGCGAATCGATGATCGTGGAACTGAAGGAACCTCTAAAAGCAGCGTTGTTGCACAGTATGAGCGCAATACTGGCCGTTGCATTCGTACCAGCATGTGCGCAGACGCGATATCCAATTGACCTGGAACGAGCCGGAAAAGCTTTTTCCGAAGCAAGGCAGGTTTCCGAGAAGGACGGCGACCGTCTCTGGGGCAAGTTGCTCTATGGCGCAATCCTTCTGGTCGATCCAACGACGCGCGCTGTCGTCGCGAACGAGCCCGATGCGCAAGGTTTGCTTCACGCCCACGGACAGCTCTATGTCGGCACGCTGCCTGAAAACGTCCCCATAGCAGATGCACCGACCGAATGGGCCGGCAGACGTTGGACGATGCTGCGCTGGCCCTTGCCCGAAGATACACTGACGCGCCGGGTGGAATTTGGCCACGAGATGTTTCACCGGATCCAGCCTGAGCTTCACCTTAATGCTCCCGATTCGCTCAACTCGCAATTGGACACGGCCGAGGGCCGCCTCTGGCTGCGATTGGAGTGGCGCGCGCTGGCGGCAGCGCTGATCGAGAGCGGGCCGGCGCAGGCTCAGGCTATCTCAGATGCGCTCGCCTTTCGCAAGCATCGTCACAAATTGTTTCCTGGCTCCGCCAAATCTGAAAGCAATCTGGAGATAGCGGAAGGAATTGCCGAATACACCGGGCTGGCCGCCGCTGCGCCTGACAGGGACTCCGCCCGGTGGCGCGCGATCGAAAAGCTTACTGCCCCGGACTTGACGATCAGTTTTGTGCGGTCTTTCGCCTACATGTCCGGTCCCGCTTATGGGCTACTGCTCGATCAACGTCTGCCGGAATGGCGGAAAACGCTGTCTGCTCAATCCGATCTGGCCGAAATGCTGGCATCGACAGTACCGCGCGGACGCACGGCTTCAGCAGAAGACAGGGCAGCCGTGTACGGCCAAACGGCAATTCGAATGGCCGAGGTAAACCGAGCTGCAAAGATTGATGCGGAGAAGGCGCGGTATCGCGCGCTTCTGGTGGATGGGCCAACTTTGACGCTGCCCAAAGCGCAGAACTTCCACTTCAGCTTCAACCCCAGCACTCTTGTTTCACTGGGCGATGCCGGCACCGTTTATCCCACCTTCCATGCCAGCGACGCCTGGGGGACCCTCGATGTGAAGGATGGCGTTCTGCTTCCTGCCGACTTCAGTCGCGCGATCGTCTCAGCACCCGCAAGTATCAAAGGGCGTCACCTGCGGGGGCATGACTGGACGCTCGATCTGGCGGAGGGATGGCGTGTTGTTCCGGCTTCGCGAGCGGGAAGCTACATCGTGCAAAAGGAGTGATCTCTTCGAATTGAAGAAGAACGCAGCGCGAACACGGCGTGGATTCTGAAACTCAGATTGCCAGCGAATCATTGCGGTACTCGGTGGACATACCGGGCCAGGCGCTGGCCTACAAGACAGGCAGCCGGGAAATCTGGAACTTGCGTGCTGAACCAAAAACAACTGGGCGCGAAATTTGATCTGCGCCATTTCCATGAGTGCTTTCTGGAGAGCGGCTCCATGCCCCTGCGCATACTTGAGCAGCATATGAAGTGGTGCATGGCAGAGTAGTGATGACCTGAACCGATATGCAGCCAAGCGGATTCCCAGGCGCTGCCGAATCGTCGCATCAACAGTCCATCTCAATCCCAAGCCTCAGAATGAGACCTGGCCGGGTGCAGCTCGCACTGCCATGACACGCCGTGATTGCAGCAATAGCCCGTGGTGACGTGAATCACGGCCTCCTGCATCAGGCCGCGATAGCCTCGTCTTGGAAGGCAGTGCTGGCGGCCACTGTGTGCCGGCTGCCCGGGTCGCTCTCTCCGCTGGGTTGACACAACCGGTGGTGGGAGTTTCAAATATATGAGTATCACTCATATATGAGTTATACTCACACAGTGATGAAAATGGCTGCAATGACGGGAACGACAAACTCTGACCCTGGACGGCGCGAGCGGCGCCGGGCGGAGACCCGCGAAAAGATCTATCGAGCCGCGATGCGCCTGTTCGCCACCCACGGATTTTTCGAAACCACAACAGAAGACATCACGGAAGCCGCCGACGTCGGGCAGGGGACGTTCTTCAATTACTTTCCCACGAAACAACATGTTCTGATCGTCCTCTCCGAGATGCAATTGGCCAAGGTCTCCATCGCAGTCGAAGAAGCCAGGAGCGGAAGCGTGCCCGTGCGCGATGTGCTGCACCGGTTGATCCACGCCGCTGCCGAAGAGCCCGGCCAGACGCAGGCTCTCACGCGGAGCCTCATCACTGCCCTGATTTCCACCGATATGGTCCGTGAACTCACCAGCTCACGGATGGCGCAGGGGAGGGAAATCATTTCCGAGCTTTTTGTGATCGGCCAAAACCGTGGAGAAATCCGCCGGGACCGCGAGCCTGCCGACCTGGCCATGGCTCTGCAACGAAGTTTCTGGGGAACCATGCTGATGTGGGCAATGCAATCCCGGCCTGATCTTCACGACTGGCTGGACAAGACCTTTGAGGATTTCTGGGCGGCCGTCGAAGCACGGGCCAGCAATAGGACCGGCGTCCGTCGCAAAGGTTCTCCGGTGACGCAAAAAGCGTCACGAGGAAAGAAGAAATTATGAGCGTACTCCGTCAAATTCCCGAGATTGAACACGACCGGCAACTTCATGCTCAGCCCGTCAAACCAGAAGTTCTGCTGCCCGGTAAGCCGGCGCACCGCGCTCGCCGGAGAATCCTGGTTTTGGCGGTGCTTGCAGTGCTCGCCATTGCGGGGTTCCTCATATGGAGAGCGTTCTTTGCTCTGGCGCCCGTGCCGGACAGTCTGGTATTGCTGAGCGGCCGCGTTGAGGGCGACGATTCTGCGGTGGCCCCGAAAACCACCGGCCGGATTCTGGAGGTTCGCTTCCGCGAGGGTGATTCCGTGCGAGCCGGCGAGACCATCGCCGTGCTGGATGACGAGCAGGTGCGAGCGCGAGAGGACCAGTCCCGTGCGGCCCTTCTTGAGGCCGAGGCAAAGTCAAAGGCGGCCCACGATCAGATTGAAGTGCTGCAGGCACAGCTTGAGCAAGGCCAGGCCGAGGTCGCTCAGCAGGAGGCCTCTTACCAGCTTGCGCTCTACGACAAAGAAAGATACACGCAACTGGCCAGGGAGGGCGTTGTTTCCGAGCGGGAGGGAAAGCAGATGGAAACAACGGCTGACCGGCAAGCCGCAGCGGTGGCCGCGGCCAAACGTGCCGTTGCCGTCATTCGCATGCAACTGGCTCAGCAGCAGGCGCAGATCGCCAGCGCGCATGCCAGCACCCAGCAGGCACGGGCCCAACTCAAAGAGGCCCGGGCCAACCGCCAGGATCTGATCGTGTTTGCTCCCTATGACGGCGTGATCGCCACCCGCACGGCTGAGCCGGGTGAAGTGGTAACGGCGGGCACTGCGATCGTCACCATGCTCGACCTGACCAAGGTATATCTCCGCGGGTTCGTGCCCGAGGGACAAATCGGCAAGGTCAAAGTGGGCCAGCCGGCGCGTGTGTACCTCGATTCCAACCCCAGGCAGCCGATCGACGCTTATGTGTCCCGGATCGACCCGGAAGCCACGTTCACACCTGAAAACATCTACTTTCGCGATGACCGCGTAAAGCAGGTGGTTGGACTCAAGCTGCAACTGAAGGGCGGGTTTGGCTATGCGAAGCCCGGAATGCCGGCCGATGGCGAGATCCTTGTGCAGGGCAGCCATTGGCCCGAAGGCAAGTGGCGCAAATGATCGTCAACTCCAGCCAGCCGCGTGGAAATGATGGATCAGGCCGCCCGGCGCCTCCAGTCCACGCTGCCGTTGTGCAGAGCCCGGCGGGAAGCGCAGCCATCCGCGTTGCAGATCTGTGGAAGCGCTACGGCGTTGTTGAGGCTGTGCGAGGAATCAACTTTGAAGTGGGAACAGGCGAAATTTTTGGCCTGATCGGCCCCGACGGCGCGGGTAAGACTTCCACATTCCAGATTCTTGCCGGTGTGATGGAAGCGAGCGGCGGAGCGGCGGAAGTTTTTGGCCGCCCGGCGCGAGAAGCGCGCGCCCAAACCGGGTATCTCACCCAAAGCTTCAGCCTCTACCCGGACCTGACGGTCGCGGAAAACATTCGCTACACCGGGGACCTGCGCCGCGTTCCAGTGGAAGAGATCGCCACGCGCGGGCAGCGCTACCTGCGGATGTTCGATTTAGATCGCTTTAGCGGACGGCTTGCCAGCCAGCTAAGCGGCGGCATGAAGCAAAAGCTCGCGCTGGCATGCGCGCTTGTTCCACAGCCCAGGGCTCTGCTGCTCGACGAGCCGACCACCGGTGTCGATCCGATTTCACGGCGGGAGTTTTGGGACGCCCTGGCCCATCTGGCGGCAGATGGTCTGACGATCCTTGTGGCAACGCCGTACCTCGATGAGGCGGAGAGATGTCATCGCATCGCCCTGCTACATGAAGGAAGAATTCAGCAATCAGGAACACCGGCAGAGGTGCGCGACCTGTTGCCGGCGAAACGGCTCGAGGTGCGGACCTCAGACCTGGGCAAGGCTGAACAGGCGCTTTCCGCAATCAGCGGCGCGCAACAGGAGATTGTGGATGTGCAACGCTTTGGCGATCGTCTGGACGTTCTGGCCCGGTCGACTGAAACCGGGCGGGCGATGATCCAGCGAGCCATGGATGACGCCACACTCAAAATTGAAGACATCCACGTGGACGAACCGACTCTCGAGAACGTCTTTGTCGCCAGCCTGCGCGCACTGGGAGAGGAGCCCAAAGCCGAACCCTTTCCCAGGCGCGGCAAACAGGAAGGACGGCGCGGGGAGATCGCAATCGGCGCCGAAGGGCTCACCCGGCAGTTCGGTTCGTTCACTGCCGTAAGAGGCATCACTCTGGAGGTGCGCCATGGAGAAATCTATGGACTCCTGGGCGCAAACGGGGCCGGCAAGACAACAACCATCAAAATGTTATGCGGTTTGCTTGAACCCACTGCAGGCGCCATGCTGCTGGCCGGTGAGCGCGGCAATCTTCGCTCTCCGCAGGTGCGGCAGCAGATTGGTTACATGTCGCAAAAGTTCTCTCTTTATAACGATCTCACGGTCAGGGGAAATCTGGAGTTCTTCGCTGGAGTGTACGGCGTGCCAAAGCAGGAACGTGAAGAGAAGATCCGCTGGGTGCTGTCGTTTGCCGGACTTGAGGGAAAGCAGGAACAGATTACCGGCAGCCTGCCCGGAGGCTGGAAACAACGTGTCGCTTTTGGCGCCTGCATCATGCATGAGCCCGGCATATTGTTTCTCGACGAACCCACTTCAGGGGTCGATCCGCTGGCGCGTCGTAGTTTCTGGCGAATGATCAACAGCCTTGCCGACGCCGGCGCTGCGATCCTGGTAACCACCCATTACCTCGAAGAGTCCGAGCAGTGCAACCGTCTGGGTTTTATGGCCGCCGGCCAACTGGTTGCCGAGGGCACTCCCTCCGGGATCAAGCAGGAACAGCCCGGCCATCTCCTTGAATTGATTGTTGACCAGCCTCAATCCGCGATTGATCTGCTCAAAGACCAGATGGAGCGCTGGCGGGTATCTCTGTTCGGGGAGCGCCTCCATGTAATTACGGACGCGGACATAGCCAAAGTCGAGCGCCAGCTATTGAAATCGCTGGCGACAGCCGGTATCCGGTTGAAGAGAATGCGCGAGGCGCCTTTCTCCCTCGAGGACGTGTTCATCAGCCTGGTGGAAAAGGCAGGCCGGCAAGGCGGAGGCTCGGCGTGAGACGTATCCTTGCCCAGACCCGCAAAGAATTGATCCAGATTGTTCGCGACTGGCGCACCCTTGCTCTCGCGCTGGTCCTGCCTCTGGTTCTGCTATGGCTGCTCAGCACAGCGTTCGCATTGACCATCAAGCATCTTCCCATCGTTGTTCAGGACCTTGATGGCTCGCCTGCATCACGCGATTACATTGATGCCTTTCGCGCGTCAGTCACCTTTGATGTTGTTTCCTGGCCGATGGACAGGCAGCCGGAGGAAGCCCTGGTCGCTAACCGTGCGCGCGCGGCCCTCATCATTCCCTTTCACTTTGGCCGGGATGTCGCTCGCGGCAGCAGTCCAACGGTGCAGTTGCTCGTGGACGGCGCCGACGCCAATACCGCCAAACTCGTTTCCGGCTATGCGCGCCAGATTACTCGCGCCTATAACCGTGGAAACGCAGGCGCCGTGAATCCCGAACCTGTGCAGGCTGCCGTACGCCTTTGGTACAACCCTGGACTGTCTTCAAAGAGGTTTTACGGCCCCGGGGTGTTTGTACTCGGTCTCTCCATGTTCCCTGCTCTGCTGGCCGCGCTGGCCATGGCGAAGGAGGGTGAGCAGAAAACGATCCTGCAAGTCTACGTCTCCAGCATCTCCGCGCATGAGTTTCTGCTGGGCAAGGTTCTAGCCTTCATGGCCATTGCCGCCGCCGAGTGGCTTGGCGGCATGGTTCTGCTTTTTACATATTTCGGCCTGGGTCTGGCGGGTGATCCAACAGCCTTCTTCATCGCCAGCATCCTCTACTTCTTTTGCGTATCAGCATTCGGAACCATGGTTGGAGTCACCATTCCCAATCAGGCGGCGGCTCTTCAGGCTGTGGCGTTTGGCGGGTTTCTGCTGGTCAATCTGCTCTCCGGTTTGATTTTTCCCATTGAGAATATTCCCGTTGGCTTGCGGTGGATTTCAAACTTTGTCTGGGGACGGTATTACATCGAGGTCGTGCGGGACGCGCTGTTGCAGGGCGGCGGATGGCCCGCCGTCTGGTGGAAGGTTCTGGTCATCGCCTTCATCGGGCTGATTTTCTATCTGATCGCCTGGCGCAGCATGCGCCGGATGCAACTCAAGGTCTGAGTCATGAGAGACTTCTTCACTCGCATTTTCAACCATCGTGTTCGCGCCCTGGTGCGCAAGGAATTCGGCCAGATTCGCCGCGACCGCCGTCTGGCCATCTCGCTGATCCTTCCGCCGGTCCTGCAGTTGACATTGTTTGGATTCGCGCTCAGCGCGACCGTCACGAATATGCGCCTGGGAGTGGTAGATGACAACAGGAGCCCGGAAAGCCGCGAACTGATCGCCGCCCTGACCGAAAGCAGGAGTTTTCGGCTGGCCGGCTACTTTGATTCAGTGAACCAGCTTGGCGCCGCGATCAGCCAGTCGAGACTGGATGCCGGAGTTGTGATTCCTTACGATTACGCGCGTGAACTCCATCGCGGTCACCCTGTCACTGTGCAGTTGCTGTTGAATGCCATGAACGCAAACACAGCGAGCATCAGCCAGGCCTACGCGGAAGGCGTGATCCAGAGCTATAACGCCGTGTTGCAGGGACCGGGAATTCACGCCGCCTTCCAGCAGATTGGGGCAGAGCAGGTCAATCGCCGCGGCCGGGTCAGCCTTCTGGCGGCTTTCCTCTACAACCCCGGACTGGTCGACGCATGGTTCATCGTCACCGGTGTCTTCGGCCTCCTGCTGATCCTCAACAGCTCGCTGATCGCCTCCGCCGCCATGGTGAAGGAGCGTGAGGCAGGCACCATCGAGCAGTTGCTCATGTCCCCGGCAAGCACGTCAGAGATCATCATCGCCAAGATCACGCCGCTGTTCGTGCTGCTCTGCGCCATGATGCTCCTGGCCCTTGTGGTTCTGAAGATTGTTTTTGAAGTGCCTTTTCACGGAAGGGTGCTCTTTCTGATTTCCGGCGGCGTGCTCTGCATTCTCTCCGGGATCAGCCTGGGGACCGTCATTGCCACCTTCAGCAAGTCGGCACAGCAGGCCCAGCTGACGGCTTTTTTCATCAA
>JBLMYN010000002.1:0-7051 GCA_050258305.1 Actinomycetota bacterium | reverse complement strand
GATCCGGCCGCAACCGCCGTCCGTAAGCTGATGGCGGAGTATCCGGCACGGCGCATCCGGTTGGTGGTGTGTCCGGAAGTCCTCGGCAACAATCGCAAGGTCAGCAACCTGGTGCAGATGTTCCCGCAGGCAAAGTATGACCATATTCTGGTGAATGACAGTGATATTTACGTACCGCCCGGCTATCTGCGCCGCGTGATGGCGCCGTTTGCCCAGCCCAGAGTGGGTATGGTCACATGCCCTTACCGCGGAATTCCCGCCGACACGCTCGGCTCAAAACTGGAGTCTCTTGGCATCAGCACAGAGTTCATCCCCGGCGTTCTGGTAGCGCGGCAGATTGAAAATGGCATTCACTTTGCTCTGGGCTCCACGCTGGCAATGTCGCGCGAGGCGCTCAATTCCATTGGGGGGCTGCGTCCGCTGGTGGACTATCTGGCGGACGATTTCGAGCTGGGATACCGGATATCAAAAACCGGTTATGAAGTCGTGCTGGCAGACGTTGTGGTGGAAACGCATCTTCCTGCCTACACCTTTGCGGAATTCCTCCAGCACCAGATGCGCTGGGCGCGGAGCACGCGCGATTCGCGCCGCATGGGATACATCGGGCTCCTGCTCACCTTTGCCTTGCCCTGGGCCATGATTGCTGTTCTCCTCGCAGCCGGGGCGTGGTGGTCATGGATTACGCTGGGCGCGGCGGCTGTCCTGCGTGTGGCTGTTGCGCTCCAGGTAGGGCTCGGAGTAGTTCACGACCGCGCGATGCTGAAGTATCTCTGGCTGCTGCCGCTGCGTGACCTGATGGCCTTCTGGGTATGGTTTGCGAGCTTTGCGGATAACAAGGTTCAGTGGCGCGGTGAGACATTCATCCTTGAGAAAGGCAGAATCCGTCCCGCCGGACATGCTGGTGAGGAACTGATCACCTCTGCCGATCCTGACGACAAAGCCCCGGCTCATTGGTAAGCACCAGCTTGCCGCCCCATTTCCTCAGTTCGCAATATCCGGCTGTTTGTATGTATCTGGGGATGCTGTGCTCATCAGTGCAGAGGAATACCGGCCGGCCGCTTTGCCACAGGCGCGCGAATGAGGCGTCATCATCAAAAATGGCCGGAGCATCAGGGAACATGGAGCCGTACCAGATATTGTTGCGGCGGCCATTCAGAATCCGCATCTGCCGATCGGTATAGAAACCTACGCTCGAAAAGGCTTCGTAGTCGCCGTTGTCCTCGATAACCGCGCCCGGTTTCCAGTCGTGTTCAATGGCATCCGCCAGAACTTTTGACGACAGCACCGGTGAAAAGATCTCCAGTCCTCTGTGTGCCGCCTGGAGAAAGGCGACCATGGTGGCGGCAAGCACAAGATTCGCTGCCATGGTTCTGTTTCTCCTGCGCAGCAGCCAGTTCAGGACCGTTCCCAGGCCAAAAGCGATTCCTGTCACCAGCAGCGGCGCCTTGAACGCGCCCATGGCCTGAGGCGTGAGGTCAAGAAAGTGTCCGAAAGAGAGCGCGTAGTCCTGCGGATTCTTTTTGAGCAGTTCGGCAATGTCATAGCCGGGCGGCGGAGTTTTTGATTCGATCGCCAACACAATGCACACCGCGCACGCGAGCACGCCGATGGCAGCGAGAACCAGGGAGGAAATCCGCCCGCTCTTCCGCTCCGCGCTGTCAAGCGGGGATGTGGTTTCCTCCGCCAGCCATCCGCCCAGAAGAAGCGCAAGTCCGGGGACGCCGGGAATCACGTAATACTCCTGCCGGCTGGAGAAGCTGAAGAACACTAATATAACCAGGGCCCAGAGCGCGAAAAGAAGGCTGCCGCGCTGCGTGCTTGTAAGCCCGCCGCGCCATTGCCGCAAGCGGGCAGGCACCTTGCGCAACGCCTGCGCAATGAAGGCAGTCCACGGCATCAGCCATATGAGCATCAGTCCCCAGAAGAGAAGGATGGGGACGGTTGCATAATCAGCCGGGTAGCGCTTATTCAAGTAGCGCAGGAAATGTTCATTGATAAAGTAGAACCAGAAAAATCCTCGGGCCTGCCCCTGCGCGGGATTGCGAATGCCCGCCAGAATGTGCCAGGGCGCCGCAAGCAGCAGAAACATCAGGAAGCTTGAAAGCAGCCGCAGGCGCAGTAAATGGCGCAGATTTCCTGTGAGCAGCAGAAACAAAAAGATTGTGCCTAGCGGAAATACCAGGCCGATGAGCCCTTTGCTAAGCACATTCAGGGCCATGCTGAGTGCGATGCCCCAGCATATCCAGCGTGACGGCGCTTGGCCGGCTTCAGCCTGTTCCAGGGTCGTGAGAAAGAAATCAAACCCAATCGCCAGCCATAAACCCACCGCCATGTCCGGTATAAGAATTCGCGTGAAGATGAACGGACCAAACCCGGTCGCTAGCACCAGTGCGGAGTAGAACCCGCCCTCCTCTCCGTACACGCGCCGCCCAAGCCGGTACACCACCAGGAGCAGCGCCAGAACCCCGAGTATGATCGGCAAGCGGGCCGACCACTCGTGCACGCCAAAGAGCTTGAAGCTTGTCGCCGTGCACCAGTACATCAGCGGAGCTTTCTCAAGGTAACGGACGCCGTGATTGATGTGCAGCGTGACCCAGTCGCCGCCCGTCGCCATCTCTCGCGCGGCTTCGGCGTGAACCGTATCCGCGTCGTCCTCGAGCGCCGGATGAAAAATGCTGCCGGCATAAACGGCCGCCCAGACCAGAATAATGATGGAGAGAAACAGCCGGCGCGTACCAGCGTTGGTTTTATTGGCGAGGAGTGAGGCAGGCGGTGCCGCGGCAGTCTGGTTTCCCATGAACCCGATTATTATATGCGGGCGTTAACTCAGCTGATGGCGGCCCGAGTCCGGCAGGTCACGCGGCTGTTGTTTCCCATCCGGCAGCGTCAGCACTCTGATATTTCCGCAAGCTCCGCCTACGCGGATTCTCCGGTCTGGTTGTAACGCCGCGCCGCGCGCTCGCCTAAGGCGGTCAGTGGAGAACGCGTTAAGGCCGACCGGCTTTCCTTTCCCGGCCTCTTTTGTGATGATGCCCCTTCTGCTCCGGGCAGCAGGTGATTCACCAGAGCGAGCGCACGCAGCGTGAGTTCAGGCGCGGCGCCATGTGCGCGCGCCAGCAGTTCGGCCTGCCAGCTGATGGCCAGTTCCGGTTGCCGTCTGCGCGTGGCGTGCACAATCTGCCGCGCCGCCCGCTCCACGGAAATTGAAAACAGCGGATTGGTGGCGCTCAGGGCGAACCAGCCGTATTCCTTCTCATGTTTGCCCTTGAACTGCGCATTCAGGTGTGAGCCTGTGCGCATCAGTCCGGGCACAACTGTGAGCACGTGAATGCCGTATTTCTTCAACTCGGTATAGAGGCCTTCGGAAAACCCGACTGCCGCAGACTTCGCGCAACTGTACGGCACAAGATGCGGAACGCTGACCTTGCCTCCGATGGAGGTGATGTTCACAATGCGCCCTGAGCCGCGCTCCAGCATCTCAGGCAGCACTGCCAGGCTCGGATACACCGTTCCCCAGAACATCACATCCATGGCTTCTTTGAAGTCTTCGAGTTTCTGCGTGAGGATGGGCCCCACAGCGATGATTCCCGCATTGTTCACCAGCACATCGATGCGTCCGAAGTGCCCCCGGGCCTCATCAATCGCACGTTCAATCTCCTGCTGGTTGGTGACGTCGCAGACCACCGTCCGAACTTCCGCGCCCAGCCGGCTCACATCTTCGCGGGCGCGATCAAGTTCCTGTTCATCGCGCGCGCACAGAACCAGCCTGCATCCCTGGCGCGCGAACTCTTCGGCCATCGCCAGTCCCAGGCCGCGCGAGCTGCCGGTGATGAACACTGTCTGGCCGCGCAGGTCTGCGCCCTGCAAGCCGAGAGACTCGAGCCCGGGAAGCCGCCCCTCACGGAGCCGTTTGAAAAGTTCTCGTCCCGCGTAAGCTGTTCCCAGTCCCACAGCCGCTCCGGCAGCAACCGTCCCGGCCGCAAGGCCGCCAAGAATTAATTTGTTCCGCGTTCTCATGAATTCACCTCATTATTGTCAGCTTGCCGTGCGAACTTCCATTCCCGAGATTGCCGGCGTGACGGCGACTTGCAGCTTCTCCCCGAGGGCAAGAAAATTCTCGAGCCAGCCGCGTGAAGCCGGGTCCGGCCGCCGCGCTATCTTCGGATATTGCGTGCGCACAAGCCCGTAATAGATGTTCTGTGCGTCCCAGGTCTTTAACCTGAACGGCAGCATCTCCAGCACCGAGACCAGCACGGTAGCGTGCCGCAGCAGCTCTGTGTGCTCCGGCGACTCTTGGAGCCGCTTCATGAGCCTGGTGAGCGCATTGCTGGCCGCGTAAGCGACAGAAGCTTTTTCTATCTGCACGCCCTCGCGTTTTACCAGTTCCAGCAGCATGGAGATGCGCACCGAGTCCACCGGATCAGCCTCAAGGGTCCGCACCAGGTCAGAGTTCAGGACAAACTGCGCGGTAACGCGCAAGACCTCCGGAATCGGCTGTCCCATGTCTTTGAGGAAGCGCAGCAGCGGCCCGTGTTTCTCATAGACGCGGTGATAGCTGGATTCAGCGTCCGCGAGGGTCTGCGAGAGGATGACGTCGATGATGCGTTTCTGTTCATCCTTGAACAGAGAGCGCAGCGAGTACCGCATCTCTCCGAACCAGGAATCCAGCAGGCGCAACACTTCAGGAAAATTGCCTGCCGTGAATGACGCAATCGCTTCGCCTGCGCGCGCCGCGTATTCTTTCTCATCGGCGGAGTCGCGCACTCCGGCATGAAGCACCTGGTCGCCCAGGTGGATTCCGGCGGTTGTCAGCTCGCGCCATTCGCGCGTGATCTTTGAAGTTACCCGCGCGCGTCCAATTCCCAGCCTGGCGATTCCCGACTCCAGCCGCCGGTAATCCCGTATGGCGATGTCGTAACAGAAACGGGGAGCTTCATGGCGGCCGTTGAACATGGCGCTGATGGCGAAATGCGCGCCCACCTTGTACAGATCAACGATGGCCGGCTTGACCAACCGTTCGTACACCTGTGCTCCGTCTCCGTACCCGGCAATGTTGCTTTGCGCGCGCGACAGGAGGGAAAGAAACTCTGGCTCCAGTTGCTCGCCGGAAGTTTGTTCCGCAAGCTGAATCACGCGTCCGGCATATTGCAGTATCTGCACGGTTTCAATCCCCGTGATCTCATCAAAAAACCAGCCGCAGCTCGTGTACATCAGCATGGCATGGCGCTGCATCTCCAGGAGCTGCAGGGCGCGCGTGGTTTCTTCCGGATGGAGCTGGCGGCGTGAATGCTTTTCAAAAAACGCCCACAGGTTCTCCGCTGAGCGGTCAAGTATTACGCTGATGTAATCATTGCGCGCCGCCCATGGATCGCGCAGCAGCTCTGCCCCCTTGTTTTCGAATATGGCCGCAACGCGATCACGCAGCATGTCCAGCGCCTCGCGGAGCGGGCGCCGCCACTCCTGGTTCCAGCCTGCGCGTCCGGAGTTGCAGCCGCAATTGCCGCGCCAGCGCTCCACGCCGTGATGGCAACTCCATGAACTCGCGGGAAGAATCTGCACCTCAACTTCGGGCGGATACTTGCTCAGAAACTCCCCGTAGTTCGAGAGCCGCACGCCCGGGTCGGATTCGATTTTGTCGAGCCCTGCCGCCAGAGCCATGTCGCCATACTTGTGGTGATGGCCGTACGTCTCGCCGTCGGTGGCAATGTGCATGAGCTGCGGCCATTTCCGCCTCTCCGTAAAGCCGCTCTTCAGCCGGTCAACGAACGAGTCGCCATTGTCGAGCAGCTTCTCAAAAGCGACAGCCTGCGAGATGGGGCCATCATAAAAGAAGAGCGAAATCCTTCTACCCGAGGGAAGCCTGCACAGGTAAGCGCGCGTGGGATCGATGCGCCCGCCGCTCACGTCCTTCCAGCTTCTGCCCCCGATCTTGCGAACCCTGGCTGCCTGTCGCGGCGCCAGCACCGTAAACATGATGCCCAGTTCGGACAAGATCTCCAGGGTTGGCACATCCACGGCGGCTTCCGGCAGCCACATGCCTTCCGGCGGGCGCGCGAAGCGCTTTTCGAAATCGCGAATCCCCCAGAGCACCTGGGTGTATTTGTCGCGATCATTCGCCAGGGGCAGGATCATATGGTTATAGGCCTGCGCCATGGCTGAACCATGTCCGGAGAAGCGTTTTGCGCTCTCGCGGTCGGATTCAATGATCCGCTGATAGGTTTCCGGCGCGTTCTCTTCCATCCATGAGAGCAGCGTGGGGCCGAAGTTGAAGCTGATTCGCGAATAGTTGTTGGTGATCTGGCTGATAAGGCCCGCGCCATCCAGGATGCGCGAAGCCGCGTTGGGCGCATAACACTCCGCAGTGATGCGCTCATTCCAGTCGTGGTACGGAAACGCCGTCTCCTGCCGCTCCACCGCCTCCAGCCAGGGATTCTCCCGCGGCGGCTGATAGAAGTGGGCGTGTATGCAGATGTAACGCTCCATTGCAGTTGGCCCCCGAGGGCTGCCTGAGAAGGGCAAGCAGCCGCATCTTTGGATGTACCTTGCTGCCCCGATGGTGCCTGAAGGGCGAAATTTTAGCCTTGCGGCTCAAGCGGTGCTGCCAATCATGTGCGGCTACATTGCTGATTACGCTGATTCGTCAGCTCGGGATGTGCACCACCAGGTCCAACTGTGACGGTATGGGTGTGCCGTAATGTTTGGCCGGGTTGTATTTAAACTCCCGAATCGCCGCCAGCAGCTTCTGCTCAATGGGCCGCGTCACCAGCCCGCCGATGATCCGCGCGTCCGCCACGCGGCCTTCGGTATCAATGGTGACTTCCACCGTGACCAGTTGCTCAAAGTGCGGCGGCAGCTCGTCGGCTGAAATCACCGGCAGCTTGCCGGCCGTCTGGATGGCGAGCTGGTAGTCGTCCCAGCTCAACCCATAGAACTGGCTCACCCGGATGTCATTCATCATCCCGGCGGTCGCGCCAGCCGCGTTTTTGCGCAATGCCTTCACGGCTGCTCCTTCCGCCACGGGCTCGCTTTCCGGGGCTATCAGGCGCGGCCG
>JBLMYN010000001.1:0-11927 GCA_050258305.1 Actinomycetota bacterium | reverse complement strand
AAAAACCGTTACCCCAATGCGATGAGCGAGAATCGCACCGAATAGAAAGCCGACCAGCCCTCCTGTAACCGCCAGACACCCGGCCTCAGTCAGGAAAAGAGAGGCTACTGTGCCATTAGAGGCGCCGAGCGATTTCATGAGCCCCACTTCAGAACGCCGCTCCAGGATTGTTGCCGCCATTGCTGCGGAAACGGCCAGCGCGGCAGCGAACAGGGCGGCCATTGTCAGCAGCAGCATCATGCCGGAGATGCGGCTGAGCACCTTGCCCTGCGTTTGCTCCACCTGCCGGATCTGTTCCGCGTGTACGTTGGGCAGCGCTTCGTTGATCTGGAAGGCGATGGAATTTGCATAAGGCGAGCAGTACCAGCGGTCGCGGTCGGCAGGCGTCATCTTGCCGGGATCACGCCGGCCAAAGGTATCTTCCGGTTTGGTCAGGGCGCTGACCACCACTCTCTGTACCTCACCGGGTTTCCCCAGAATCTGTTGCGCGATGTGCAGAGGCGCCACAATCGCACTGTCTTCTGCTCCGCCGGTATTCAGGATGCCGCTGATGCGCAGCGTCTTCCCGCGGACATCAATCTGGTCACCGATGGCAAGCCCAGCCTCGCGAGCCAATGTGCTGCCCGCAAGGACTTGAGGCGCGCCATCGTCAGGCCATGCGGCGTAGTCCCGGGGCCACTCGCCATCCACCTTCCACCAGCCATTCACACTGCGCGCGCCCGTGGTGAACTCGTCCTTTCCGTAATGGAGCGTGTCTGAAAAATATGTGCCGATCAGCGCCGCGTTCATGACTCGATCTTTTGCCTTGATCTGCTGCAGATCAGAAAGATAGGGAACGAAGCCTTTGATGTTATGGCCCCAGAAGATGCCTTTCAGTTTGGACGGGTCGGACTCCGGGATGAACCGGCTCTCGCTCAGAGGCTTCAGGTTGACTCCGCCGATATTTACGTCGAGCGTGTCTTCCATCGGCGTAAGAAGAATGTTGCCGCCGTTGCGGCGCAGGTCTTCATTGATTTTGTCGCCCACATCATTGGCCACAGCGAGCATCGCCGTGGTAATGGTCATCCCCAGCGCAATGGCCAGCAGAGCCACGCTCTTGCGCCGTTTTTGTCGCCGGAATGACTCGAACAGGAGGCGGAAGAACATTTCAATGAGAGAATTGCGCGAGTTGCGGCCGCAGATCAGTGATATTTATCACCACGGAGTCGCCCTGCGCGGTTGAATGCAACGGAATAGGGTTGCAGCCTCCCGGCTGGCCCACGCTCTGCGGGTTGATGGGAGCTGCACAATTCTTGCAAACCAGGCCGCTGGAAGTCTTGTAAAAGCCGACAGAACCGCAGATCTGGCAGGCATCAAAGACTGAGGCTATCTTCCCATCCGGTTTGCGATAGAGCAGGAAACGGACATTTACACCATCCACATCGGCGCTGTAGCGATGCAGGTCGCCTTCGGCCAGGTCTTTGGTCGAGATCACGGCGCGCCCGCCGCTGTCAAAGGCAACAAGCGTTGCCGGTGAAAGGGAGGTTATGCTTTTGGCGTAAATAAATTCCGCCGTCACCATGAAGATGAAGGTGAATGCTGAAATTACCATCAGGTTCGTCCAGAGCTTTTCCCGGCGGGCGGTCCATTGCAGCTTGCGCTCCTCGGCTTTCGATGCCGCTACCGTTGCGGGCTGCGAAGCCCGGCGCCTGAATTCAAGCAGGACCATCAGCAACACCAGGGACAGCATGGTGACAGGGAAGAAGTACTCATTGCGAACGATGGGGCCGATCAGCGCCATCTCCCGTTTGCTGGAGGGCAGGAAGCCGGTTTCCGAGAGCTCGTGTAAGCCAGAGATGATCAACTGCGCCGCCACAAAGAGCAGGATGACCGTGGTTACGCGGAAGAACTTCCGCAGGTCAATGCGGACGCTGCCTTTCACGAACATCACGCCAAAGACCACCGCGAGCGCCACGCCCAAGAGAGTTCCCAGAAAGCTCATGAGTTCAGTGGAGTTGAGGGAGACGCCGGCCAGGATGGCCACGGTCTCAACGCCTTCGCGGAAGACCATGAGAAACACAAACGCAAACAAGCCCCACCTGGAGCCGCCGCCGGCCAGTGAACCAACTTTGCCTTCAATCTCACCCTTCAGGCGGCGCGCCGTTCGCATCATGAAGACGATCATGCCGATGACCAGGACCGCGGCGGCCAGCATCACCCAGCCTTCGAAGGTGTCTTCAGTGATGGGCAGATACGAGAGGGCGACCGCGCCCCCCACGCTCGCGAGGAAAGCTGCGACAAGCGCGGCGTATACCGTCCTACGCAGATCGGGCCGGCCGATCTTAGAGAGATAGACCAGGGTGATGCCGACGATCAGGGCAGCTTCAACGCCTTCCCGCAATGTGACTACCAGCGCATCAAACATGGGGCCGCCTAATTGAAAATGAATTTCAATTTCATTTTCAATTAGAAATTGTAGTGCAGCGCTCAAAGCAGAGTCAATAAATTGAAAACGAAAGAGATGAGAAATATTTTTTTGCGTTTGTGACATGCATCACAGCCATGCAGGCACATCTTCTGCGTGAGTCTTTGCGTCTAAAAAGCGTGCTGCGAATTGAAGTGTTGCGATCTGCGCAGGAGATGTGCCGGCTGCGCCCCGCATGGGCGAGGCTTGCTGCCGCCGATACTACAATCTTCCAGGATCCTGGCTGGAACCTGCTGGCGGCGCAGATCTTCGCGGGAAGGGAATCTCCGCATGTGATCTGGGCGCATAGTTCCTGGGGCCAAGCCATTATCCCAGCGGTGCTGCGTCGTGATGATGCCGGCCAGAGCCTTCGCCTGCTGGGCGAAGAGCTATTCGATTACCGTACTTTTCTTCATGCAGGCGATGATGCGGTGCTGCGGTGCGCTCTTTCCCAGCTTTCCCGGATGGCGTGTCCCCTTCAGATCACAGCTTTGCGGCAGAGCGACGTGAATTCCGTTTCCGCCGATCTTGGTCTCGAGCCGTTCACCGTTGCTCCCGGAATCGGCTGCAAGGAAGTTTCCGCGGAAACGTTTTCCCAAAAGCATCTTCGCCTCGCGCGTAATCTTCGCCGCATGCAGCGGTTGGGATTTGAGCTGAAGACGTACGACGGCAGCCAGTCGCAACTGTTGCAGACGATTTATCAGAACAAGGCGGAGCAGGAGCAGGAAAGCCTTTTTCGTGATCCCCTGCGCAGGCAGTTCATGGTGCGCGCGGCCATGCTCGACCCGCACAGGGTCGGGATTTTTACGCTGGAAAATGGAAGCCGTCTGGGTGCGGCGCTGGTCACGTTGCTGGATCCGGGAGTAAGGCGGTTTTACACCTGCTGGTTCTCGGCAGAGATAAGCAAGCATTCGCCCGCACTGTCACTGATCTACGAAGTTACGAAGCACTCTCTGGCGGACGGCCTGGACTGCGATTACATGACCGGGGAGCAACCCTACAAACTCCGGCTGGCGACGAGCGCGGTGCCGTTGTTCCGGCTTTATGCGACGGCCGAACAACTGGCGTCGCTCGGATCCCCGAGCGCACAGGAGCTGAAGCTGGCGAGCTAGTCACAGGCTCTTCAGAAACTTTTTCGCCTCTGCCAGTTGCGTGAACAGCTTTTCTTCTTCCTGGAAAGCCTTTGAGTGCACACAACGCCGGCTGCCGCGCATTTTCACGGGATGCCGCAGGTGCAGCATCTCATGATAGACAAGATATTCAACCGCATAGCGGGGCACGTGCGGCTGATCAAAAATCCTGCTGATTACGATCGTGTTGTGGGCGGGGTCGTAATGGCCCAGACTGTAGCGGGAATGGCTGTTGCTCCAGGTCATCTGCGGCCGTCCCATAAGGCCGTGAAAGAAACGCCGGTTCAGGTCCTCAAAAATCTCTTCCAGATGATAATGATGGCCATCCGCGCCGGTGACTCTCTTGCGTCCGCGCATCTGGCGGATGAGGTGCATTTTGGCGGCCACGGAAGGCGAGCCGGCGAACTTCCGGTACCTTGCGGCATGTGCCTCGTCGATTTCCTTGCGATATAGCTTGGCGATGAGGATGTGAAGAATGGCGTAAAGCACCGGTTCGGGGGCGCCTTCAAGAAGGTCAGAGAGGCGAATCAGAATGCGTCTCTGGCGCAGGCGGATAGTGCTGTTGAGATTACTGAAAGGGAAGAAGCGGACCTCGAACTCCGGCAAGGGCGCACGTGGGCGAAGATCACGATAAACCTGTTCAAGCAAGCTGGTGAAATCTGGACTCATACAAACGTTAAGGCCTATCGAGAAGCGGCTACCCGGTGGCTCGCGTCATCATCTTTCAGAACATGGCGCCGGCTTTCAGGAACACGGGCTGAAACTTGATGGCCTCAAACACTCTATTTGTGTTTGTCTTTCTCGTCTTTTTTCTCTTGCGAATATTCCCGGGCCGTTTCCAGGCTCGCCTTTAAGGCGTCTTGCGCGTCCTGCAGCGTGAAAGCATAATCCCGTGACTCAAGCTTCGTCTGTGGATCTGTTTCAATCTGGTGCTGCAAGGTGCGCAAACGTGCGCGGAAACGTTCCTCAGCGCTGATTACTTCCTTCACGCCCTTGTGGAAATCCTTTGTGTGGTCTTTGTCCAGCAGGCGCCCTTCATACTGGTCAAGGTTGTCATTGATTTCATCGATAAGCGACGTAAAGTCCTGGAGCAGGTCGTGAATTTTCCTGCCCCGTCCCTGGGCCTGCGCGGGATCGCTGCGCGCCTGGTCGATGGCATCGAGCCGCGCCTCAGTGAACTTGATGAAGAGTTTCAAGCGCTTTTGGGGTTCCATCGCCACCTCGCGAAGCTGGTCGGCTTCAGCGTCGGTCAGGGGATCGCGTTTTTGTGCGAACGCCAGCGTACTCAACAACAGCAACGCAGCGGCAATGATTTTTCTGGTCATGGTCACTTCTTTTTCTTTCTTGGCGCAAACATGACATTGAGGAGATTCTGGCGGAAATCAGCCAGTTTGCTTTCCACAGCGGCCACCGGGGGCCGGTCCTCAGCAGCAAGCGTGCGCCGCATATTTTCAAGCTGCCGTTGGGCCTCTCGCAACTGGATCTCCACATGCTTCAGTTTCTTCCGTGTGCTCACGGCCAGGTCATGGGCGCGCGTGGCGTCGGCCAGAATCTCCTGCACAATGGCCTGCCCCTTGACGGAATCGCCGACCGTAAACTGCTGATCAGCCACATCCACCAGGCGCCGCGCCAGTTCGGCGTAAAGTTCAGCCTGATGGCCACCGTGGCTTTTCGCCGCCTCGGCTTTGAGCTCGTCAACGGTCTTCTTCCTGGCCAGGGCCGGCAGCGAGAGCAGGATTACAAGCACAATGTACGATAGTTTTCGCATCATTTTGGCAGCAGAGTTATCAGCCGGTGGCGCGCCTGGAACTCCTGATCAGGATACCTGCCTCCAGCCACTTCAAGAAACTTCTTATAGTTGGCGATCGCCTGCGGGACCAGGCGCAAATGGTCATATGAAGTTGCGCGATTGAAATAGGTCTTTGGGCTTTCCGGCAGGAACCTTGCGCGCACATCCAGCGCCTGTATGGCGAGCGCGTAATGCTTGTTTTCGCGGGCGGCATCGGCCAGGCGGTCATAAGCCTCCGCGTAATCGGGCTTGAGTTTGACCGCCTGCAGGAATTGCTGCTCGGCTTCAGCGTATTTGAGCTGGTACAAGACTGAAACTCCGAGACCGAGATGCAGCGTCGCGTCATTCGGACTGGCCGAAACCAGTTGCCGGTAAAGCGGCTCAGCCACAGCGTATTGTTTGTTCTGCAGATAGAGGTCCGCCAGCTCGCGCGTGGCGGCTGGAGTTGCGCCGCTCGCGGGCTGAAGCACAGAGATAGCGTCCGGCAGTTTGTTTTCCGCGACCAGCACACGGGCCAGGTCTACCCGTGCGGCGGGATCCTGTGGATTCCGGGCGATATATTTCCGCAGCCATGGTTCTGCGTCAGCGTACCGTTTCTGCTTGACCAAAAGATCCACCAGCCGTGACGTGCCCTGCGCATTTCCCATTTGAGCAGCATGTTGGAATCGCTGTTCGGCGCCGGCAAGGTCCCCAGTCTTCTCCAGCAAGCTGCCCGTGTTTACGTAAATATCGGAATCCGCGGGCATCAGTGCGGCGGCGTGATCATAAGCCGCCACGGCGTCCACGGGAGATATCTGCGCCTCAACGTCCGCCAGGGAGAGCCAGGCGCGGGCGAGCGACTGCTCGCCTCCGGATGAGGGCTTCAACTCCACTGCATGCTTCAGGACCGGAACCGCCGCGGCAGCGTCGCCGGCCTTAGCCAGGGCAATTCCGAGGTTCAGGTTGGCCTCAAACCATGCGGGCGCCAGATCGACAGCTTTACGGTAGGCAGCGGAAGCATCCTGCGGTTTGTTGAGATGGCTTTGAGCAAACCCCAGATCAAACCACATCTGCGGATTCTTCGCGTGACCTGCGACAAGTGCCTGAAGTTTTTCCTCCGCGGCAGCATATTGTTGCTGTTGCAACAGAGCTTCAGCCTCCGCAAGACTCCGGGCCGCAGGCGCCTGTTGCGCGGCCGCAGCGGATGAGTGATGCGCGGCCCCGGAATGGAGGCCGGCGGGCATGGGCAGCAGCGCCAGCCACAGCACTCCAATGCTGCTAGTCGTGACCATTGGATTGTGTGCTCTCGGTTTGTAAGATGCGGGACAGCCACTTGCCGGTATACGACCGGCTGCATTTTGCCACAGCTTCAGGGGGCCCGGTAACCACCACTTCGCCGCCGCGGTTTCCCCCTTCAGGTCCCAGATCCAGGACCCAGTCGGCGGTCTTGATCACGTCCATATTGTGCTCGATCACCAGCACGGAACCGCCGGCCTCGATCAGCTTGCGAAATGCCGCCAGCAGCTTGCTGACGTCGTCGAAATGGAGCCCGGTCGTCGGCTCATCGAAGATGTACAGAGTGCCTTTGCCGGCCCGCGCGCGTTTCCGCGCTTCTTTTTCATCTTCCGTTTCCGGTTCGAAGTTGCGCTGGCGTCCGGACGGAACGAGGTGGGCGGCAAGCTTCATGCGTTGCGCCTCGCCGCCGCTGAGCGTCGTCGCGGACTGGCCCAGCCGCAGGTAGCCGAGCCCAACCTCCTCCAGCACACGCAGTTTGTCGATGATCTTCGCCTGCCCGGCAAAGAATTGCATCGCCTCGCGCACGGTAAGGTTCAGCACTTCATGAATGTTCTTGCCTTTGTACCGCACCTCAAGCACGCCGGGCTTGTAGCGCGTGCCTTTGCATTCTTCGCATACCAGTTCCACATCGGCCAGGAACTGCATCTCTACGGTAACGGTGCCGTCTCCCTGGCAGGTTTCGCAGCGTCCGCCGGGGATGTTGAACGAAAAATGTCCGGCGCCATAGCCGCGCCGGGCTGCTTCCGGCACCGAAGCGAGCACTTCCCGGATGGAATCGAACGCTTTGATGTAGGTAACGGGATTTGAGCGCGGCGTCCGGCCGATAGGCGACTGGTCCACCAGAACCACGTCTGCCACGAACTGGCCGCCAGTCACTCTTTTGAATCCGCCCGCGGCCGGGCCGGCGCCTGCTGTGATGCCCTTTTCCGCAGCCAGCGCCTGGTAGAGGACATCGTGAACCAGAGTTGACTTGCCCGATCCTGAGACGCCTGTGACGGTCACCAGCATGCCCAGGGGAATCTCTACGTTGATATTTTTCAGATTGTGGGCGCGCGCGCCTTCGATGCGGATCATGGGCACGCCCGGCTTGCGGCGAACCTGAGGTATCTGGATGCGCAGTTCATGGTTCAGATAACGTCCCGTCAGGGAAGAGCTGAGCTTTTTCAGTTCTTCATAGGGCGCCGCGGCCATTACGCGGCCGCCGTTTTCGCCCGCGCCCGGACCCAGATCGAGAATGCGGTCCGAGGCACGCATCACGTCGGGATCGTGCTCGACCACCAGGATCGTGTTTCCCAGATTTCGCAGTTCGTGCAGGATATTGACCAGCCGGGCTGTGTCGCGGCTGTGCAGCCCGATGGAAGGCTCGTCGAGAACATAAAGCGCGCCTACCAGCCGCGAGCCGAGGGAAGTGGCCAGCTGGATGCGCTGGGCTTCGCCCCCGGAAAGCGTGGAAGCCAGCCGGTCGAGCGTGAGGTATTCAAGCCCGACGTCATTCAGGAACTTGAGCCGCTCCCGAATCTGCTCCAGGATCTTTCCCGCGATTTCTTCCTTTTCGGGAGACAACGTCAAGTTGTCAAAGAACTGCGCGGCCTGCTCGACCGTGAAAGCGGTAGTCTCACAAATGTTTTTGCCTTCAATCTTTACTTGAAGCCCGTCGGCGCGCAGTCGTCCGCCGCCGCAATCAGGACATTGCGCATAGCCACGATACCGGCTCAGGAATACGCGAATGTGGAGTTTGTACTTTTTCCGCTCCAGCCAGGCGAAGAAGCCCTGAACACCAGGGAACTTGCCTTCGCCTTCCATGACCATCTGTCGCTGCTCGCGATTGAGGTCCTCCCAGGGAACGTCCACCGGGATTCCCTTCTGCTTGGCGAACTTGCGCAACTCGGTGTGCAGCGTCCGGTATTTCGGTTTGGTCCAGGGCTCAATGGCTCCTTCGGCAAGCGTCTTTGCAGGATCAGGAATGACCAGATTCAAATCGAAATCAATGGTGTTGCCGAAGCCCTGGCACCGCGGACAGGCGCCAAAAGGGTTATTGAAAGAGAAGAGACGCGGCTCAGGTTCCTGATAAACCGTGTGGCAGTTCTTGCATTCAAACTTGCCGGAAAACCTGAGTTGCCGGGTTTCCTCGCCTTCGCGTGGCGCTGTGAGAAAGATTACCTCGCCTGACTCGCGGAATGCCTGCTCCACGGCGTCAACAATACGCGAGCGCTGGTCCGGCGCAACGGCGATCCGGTCCACCAGCACGTAAAGCGGCTGGTTGAAGTCGATATCCAGAAGCGACTCAGGCGTGGAGAACTCAAATACCTGGCTGTTCTGAAACAGCCGGCCAAAGCCTTTCTTGCGCAGGTCGAACAGGCGCTCACGAAACGCTGCCGCCGCCGATTCAGCCGCGGCTGCCGCTTCTTCTCTGGCCTTGCGGCCGCGTGGTTTCTTCTTTTCGCCTGTAACGGCCGCATGCTTTACCGGGAAGAGCACGTTCAGTCTTGTGCCTTCATCGAGGGCCAGAATCGTCTGCGCGATCTCATCGACCGTATCTTTTTTTACCTCCAGGCCGCACTTACGGCAGAAGGTGCGCCCAACGCGGGCATAGAGCAGGCGCAGGTAGTCGTAAATCTCGGTTGCCGTGGCCACGGTGGAGCGCGGGTTGCGGGTGCTGTTCTTCTGCCGGATGGCGATGGCCGGAGCGATACCGTCGATCAGATCGACATCGGGCTTTTCGATGCGTTCCAGGAACTGGCGGGCATAAGCAGAGAGCGATTCCACGTAGCGCCGCTGTCCTTCAGCGTAAATGGTGTCAAAGGCCAGTGACGACTTGCCCGATCCGGAAACGCCGGTCACCACCGTCATGGCATTGTGCGGCACCTCAAAATCGATGTTTTTGAGGTTGTGCACGCGGGCGCCGCGAACCACAATGCTTTCGTTGGCAGAAATGGACATCTTTCTAAGCGCAGCCGTTCCTTGCGAGGGGTACTGCCCCACTGGACTCCCCAGGCTTGTGGCTGAATCTTTTTATTATACGATCAGGAACTGGGCCAGCGCTTGCGGGGACCTGAAGTAAAGCTTTAACGTTCGCGGAGGCGTACAATCCGCCCGCAGGTCATTTTTCCTGGGAGTCATTCCATGGCAATCACCAGATATGAAGGCCGGACATTCACCAAGCAGGTTTTTCAACTCGAAGAGTGCTGGTTCATCAACTGCGTTCTGCGCGAGTGCTACATCTTTTACGCCGGCGGATCTTACCTTTGGGAAAACACCACGTTCGAGAACTGCGAGTGGAAGTTCCAGGGGCCGAGTGCCCAGACACTGAATTTGCTGATGCAGATCGGGCTGTTGAAGCCGGGACAAACGCCGCCGGCAAAGCTGCAGAGTTCCGGGCACGCATGATCGTTGCTCCCCGGAATGCGTCAACATCTATTTGTAATTCGATTTGATAATGGCCAGCAGCGGGAAAACTGGTTACAATGCAGGCATTACGCTGTTGAATTTTTGCGGTTTTTGAAGTGAGCATTCCTCGTGCCCATTAAAGAAGTGCACGTCACCGGCTACCGGTCAGTTCGTGATGTCAGGCTGAGGCTGCGTCAGATCAACATCCTGACCGGCCCCAACGCTTCCGGCAAGAGCAACCTTTACAACTCGGTCTTTCTGCTGGCCAAAGCGGCGCAGGGCGGCTTTGCCCGCGTGATCGCCGACGAGGGCGGGATGACTTCCGTCCTTTGGGCCGGCGAACGCAAAGGCCGCTCCATTACTTCTTCCCGTAATGAGCCGGTGCGCATGGGCCTGGGCGTGAAGACAGAGACGTTCAATTACGACCTGGTCTGCGGGCTGCCCAAGCCGTATCGTTCCGCCTTTGACCTCGACCCTGAAGTAAAAGAGGAACGTGTGTGGATGCAGACCCAGCGCGGCATGAAGGTCACCTTCTTTGAACGCAACTCCGAGCGGGCGTGGATCCTGGACAGGGAGGAGCGCCTGGCCGACTACTCCGGGGAGCTTTTGCCCACCGAATCAGTCCTTTCGCAGTTGCGCGAGCCGCATCTCTACCCCGAGCTTTCCGCCCTGCGCGCGGACATGAATCAGTGGCGCTTCTACCACCACTTCCGCACAGACCATGAATCGCCCCTGCGCCACCCGCAGGTGGGTGTGCGAACTCCGGTGTTGAGCCACGACGGCCGTGATCTGGCCGCGGCTCTGCAGACCATTATTGAAATCGGGCAGGAAGAAGACCTGCATGACGCCATCCGCCAGGCGTTTCCCGGCGCGTCGCTGGAGATTGATCACGACGAGGAAAGCGGGATGTTCGCAGTCCTTCTGCGCATGCCGGGATTGAAGCGTCCGCTGCGCGCTCGCGAACTTTCTGACGGCACGCTGCGCTATCTCTGCCTGCTGGCCGCGCTGCTCAGCCCGCGCCCGCCGGCTCTGCTTGCACTGAACGAACCGGAGACGAGCCTGCATCCTGATCTCTACGAGCCGCTGGCCAGGACCATGGTCAATGCCGCACGCAACTCGCAACTGTGGGTGGTGACGCATTCACAGCGGCTGGCGGAACTGGTGGAGCAGTACTCCGGCGAAGAGCCGATTCGCCTCGAACTCAGCGGCGGCGAGACCAAGGTCATGGGGCAGAAGCTGGTGGAGATCGCGGAGGAAGCAGGATAGAAATTTCGCCGAGCAATATTCTATTTGGGCCAAGACAATGGCAGTTCAGCGCGGCTTACCACGCGATTTCTTCATATTTTACACAGCGGATTAAACCGAATCTTACTTGCAAGCGTTCGTGACGATTGTGCTTGACAAGAATGTTTTTATTATATTAAATATAGATGCCAATTTCATTGGCCTATTTTAGAAAGCTATATGGAGTCAGCAAATGAAAATTAACGAAGTAGAAGCTGCATTTGCTCAAAAATTGACTGAGCCTCTGAAACGCATTCTGCACGATCTCAGCTACAACCTTCCTGACCACTATCGGCTTCGCGTTTCTATGTCGGCGAACGGAAGAAAAAAAAAGAGCAATGCCGAAGCCAATAACTGGGCGCCAGAGTCTGGGGAAATAGAGATTCGTTTTGAGCCGGCAACGCGAAAACAGGATCATTTGATTCCTGCAGCATCTCCAATCGTGGAACCAAAAAATCCTGGAATCCATAAAGCCGCTTCTCATGAGGACAGCTACGTTCACCCGGCGTTGGGCGAACTTCTGCGGGCGTTGGATCGTGCAGAATCTAGACCGGGATGGAACTTTGTTCCCTTGAAGAAGTTCCGGGACGAAATCCTGCCGCAAGAACCCCGGGAGCTC